>CAZIAG010000215.1:0-6779 GCA_964537375.1 uncultured Roseivirgaceae bacterium | reverse complement strand
GTCATGATCACCAGCGTCGCGACCTGCATCGCGCCGATGATCCCGGCCGTGTAGCCCAGACCTGTCGTGACGGCGACTGTCGTGAGTCGTCGCTTATTTACGGATGTGGAATCGCCTTGCGCGAAAGCAGCCGGGTGTTGGACGACGATATAGACGAGGATTAGTATCAATCTACCGCGACGACGGAAATTATTCATCGTCGTCTTCGCGGCGACCGGTGGTGCTGGTGTCGGGCTGTTCTTTTTCGTCGTCATCCTCTTCTGATTCCTCGGTTCGCTTCTTGCGCGAATTCCAGAGTTCCTTCAATTCATTGAAACTCTGCGTGTGGTTGATACTAAATCCGGTCGTGACAGAGCTGTTTTGTTGGGAACCTGTGTTAAAGATAGGGTTAATGTTCGTGCGGTTGTACATTTTAATCTTGAGTTTTCCGTCCGGCGTAAGAATGTAATCCACCATCCAGTCGCCCGCGAGTGTGGACAGATTCTGTTCCGGGCTGAACGAGTTGTTCTGGCTGCTATAAAACGTGCCATCGCGAGTAATTCGTAAACGCCCATTGAGAAACGTATAGGATAACCGCAGCTGGAATGTGTTGAATTGTTCTTCGTCCATACGGCTGAAGTCAACATCGATCTCAAGATTCTCGTCCATCTGGCTGACGAAATTGCTCAGCTGATTGGAGAAAAGCTCGCTTACACTGTTAATGACGTCAGACCCGCTCGTGTTGAACGACTCGGGCGGAGATATCCGTCGCAAAACGATTAGGCTGAACACCTGGCGTTTCAACTCCTGTTCATCCATTCTGTTCTTGAACGCCTGGAACTCAAAATCGAGCCGGACAGGAGGGTGATTGGGTACGACTATACTTTGGGGCAGGTCGTGTGCCACAATATCGAAATTGATCTCCGGCGACAACATCGGACCGTCCAGTTCAATCAGTACCTGGACCGGATATTTGCGGCCAAGAGCAGGTTCATCGCGAAGGGAGGCATCGGTTAGAATCGGTGCGAGCGACGCAAGCTGATTGTACGATGCGTCGATGTCGAGTTGCCCTTCGTAGGCATCGCCGTACCACGTGATGCGACTGCCCTTGTTGATCTCGAATTCCTTGTTGAAAAGATCATATAAGGTAAAGGTGTAATAACCTTCGGTGAACACAAACGGTCCGAACATATTGAATTCACCTTTTGTGTCGAGCTGAAGTTGAATTTCACCGTTGCCGCGACCGCGAATCTTGTCACCCGCCTGGTCATTTAGCAGAATCTCACAATAGGCATCGTCCGTGACAGTGATATTGAAATCGAGCGTAATTCCACTCAAGTCAAGTTTGTTGGAGATATTACTGGTGAGGCGCTGCTGAAAGGTTGAGTCGCTGAAGTTTACGAATTTGATAAACTCCTTTTGTTGAATTTCATTGTCGTCGCCGATTGGAATATAGATGCGCGTGTTTCGATCAGTCCTCGCAATGGAAAAGAATCTAAGATTATTTACCGGTCCGGTTATCCGAAGGTTGCCGGTGCCGAATCCCTGTCCGTAGAATAGACGGTTATCGCGGGCCGTCGTATTCAACACATGAAAATTCGTGAATGTAGACTGCAGATTCAGCCGCATATCGCGGAACGCGTTGTGTGTGATCGTTCCTTCGAAGCTCGCTTTGCTCATAAAGGCATCCGTCAGCTTCACATCCTTGAAGTAAATCGAATTCGGAGAAAGTCCGATAACACCGGTAAAATCGTAGACTGTGTTTAAGTAGTTTATTCGGAGCCGTCCCGCGTTAACCATTCCTTCACCCGTGATGGCGGGAGACGCAAGCGCTCCGGCTATCCTGTAATTTCCGGAAATCGTACCCCCGATATCTGAAAACATATAATCAAAGAACGGCTCTACGATCTTGAGATTGGCATTGTTGAGTGTCGCGTTTACATCCAGGGGATTGGGCCTCGACGGATTGTAGCTTCCGGCAAGGTCGACAATGCGGTTGTTATTCCTGTCGATGAAGAATTGTAGGTCAAACTCCTTCCGCACGGTGTCCCATTCGTTGCTTCCAAGGACGTTGCCAATGAGGAAGTCGTCTACAATCAGGCTGTCGATCTCTACGCGGTTTTGCAGGTGTGGCGCACGATAGAAATCCCTGAGTTCGAACCATGCCGCCAGTTTCCCCTTAACATCAATACCGGTGAGGGATGTGAGAAATGACAAGTCGAGATTCTCGATTTCCATCTCAATCTTGTCTTCGCCATTGTCGGTCACGCGCCCGTTAAGCAGAACATGCTGATCATCCTGCATCATCTTCAGGTTCCAAATACCGATGTTGTTGCGCTGGAGCGATATCATGTTCCGCGGATCAACCTGCCAACGCTTGTCGAGTAGATTTATGGTTGATGGAAGAAGGCGGATGAGTGTGCTGTCGTGAAGGAAATCTACTTCACCGGATAACTCGACATAATTGTGCTGATCTTCCTGTTCCGCATCTATCTCAAAATCGATATGGTGTTGATTCCACACGGCTTCCGCTAAGAGGTTTTTAGTCCGCAGTTTGCGGCTCAGTACTTGTCGTTCCGAACTGAGAAACGCTACGGCCAGCACGCTTGTACTATCGGCGATTTTCGATGCCGTGATTTCGGCATCGGTGTTGAAGAAGGTCATGCCGTTGTAACTGAGCGTGTCCAGTCTCGTAAAGGCCTGGAGAATTGAAGTGTAACCGCTGGTAAACTTCCCCTCCACAACGGTCATCTCGGCTAGTTCAATGTTGGTTTCCAGTAAATCTGCAATCGGCTGAATGTTCTTGAACGCGATGTCGAAGTCGGCCTGGTAGGGCTTGGGCCGATATTTTTGTGTTGCATAATATTCCGCAATAGCATCCTTGTCGTTGCGGATATTGAGCATGACCTCTTTCAGGAGCTTTTGAATATCCCGGGAGATATCGGAGATCAGGAAATCGCCGCGAATGCCGGCATCGATTAACGTTGATTCGATCCCGATCGACCGGCGGGCCTTGTCCTGCTGTGCCACGAGGTGAATGTTGGCCAGGCTGAGTTGTTTGTCGTTATAATGAATGGTAAAGTCCCGAAGGTCTGCGGTACCCTGGAGACTGTCGATATGCAGCCCTCTTGTGTTGATGTCCAGAGCAGACTGAAGGAAAATGTATCGATCGGTCAGCTTAAGGTTGTGAAGCCAGGCTGTATCCAGTTGGGCTTCAATGCGGATAACGTCGGCGCCATCTCGTAAGTCGACTGACCCTCGAGCCGTAAACTCCAGGTTTGGATCATTCACGCGGAGAAAGCCTTCAAATAATTCAGAGGCAAAACGTGCGTTTGTCTCAATATTGGTATAGTTGTAGCCGCGAATCCCGATTGAATTTACCTTTCCGTTGAGAACAAAGTCGGCGCTACCCAACGAGAGCCCGGAACCCTTGATCTGACCGTCGAGGTTGACCCGTTGAAAATTGATCGTGTCGTTCAGATAACGCCCTACGTAAAAATTCTTCAAAGCGAGTTTCCCGCTATAAACCGAGCGATCAAAGTTCTCCTCGTTTACCTTGAAGTTGATGTCAGACCGAATGGTACCTAGGCTGCCCGAAAATGTTCCGTTGGCAACGAAGTCGGTAGGATAGCCCAGGAACTGCCCTTCGAGGTTGACCGTACCGATCGGCATAAGTCGGGCGGTGATCTTCGGGTTAACGGCAAAGGCAAGGTCGGAGAAGTGAAGATGCGAGTCGTTAAGGTTGAGGACAATAAACGTTTCCTCGACATCGGGGAGACCTTCCATGGAAAGGGAACCGCGAAGTGCGGTTTGCCCGGTCTCCACCGACATGTTCGTAAACCGGAAGTCATTGACCAGCCCCCGGAATGTTCCATTGAGCATAACAGGTTTGGGCATTCGCGCTGCGGCAGGCACAAACAAGGCGAGGTCGGCTGGTTGGACGATCGTATTCGTTAACCTGGCATCGATGTGCACTTTGTCGACAAAGTTGCTCAGGTCGCGCGGATGATCGAAACTGAAAATGATGGAATCAGAGATTACGCTGCGGTTTGCCAGTAGCTGGAGGTCGGTGAATTCCATCCGGTTTCGCGAATAGCGGAAGAAGGTCGATAACTGCCGGACAGCCAGCTTGCTCTCGCGGTCGGTAGCTAGCAACGTCTGGACGTTGAACTCGGTAGTGTCACCGAGTACCATAAATTGCTGAAGCTGGGCCTCGTCAATATCGATTGTGAACTGGTTATAATTGAACCCGTTCTTGACGGAATCCTTGTCCGGGTCGATGTACCTGAACTCGCCTGCGTTGATAACTGCCTCGCCGATGTTGATGCGGGGCGTTCGGCCGCCCGTCGAGTCGGCAGAGCGGTAGCCTTCCCTGATCCGTTCGACGAACACGTTGATGTTGAGTTGACGCGAAGTATCGGCTACGTCGATCTTCGTCAGGAACACGCGGGCGCTGTCCAGGGAAACACCATCGATATTGATGTCGCCATTGCCAAATAGCTCGGACACTTGAAAATTTACCCTCACCCTGCCTGCGGCAATCATCGTGTTTTCGGCAGGGTCATAGACGCGGAGATCTTCGATCTCCAGTCGGTCGAACCAAAGCAGTCGAAACTGACCAACCGTTGCGGGAAAGCCGGTTGCTTCAGCGAAGCCGCGAAGGTAACGTTTGATAATCGCCTCCTGGACGACCGGGATTTGGAGGGTCAGGAAGGCGGAAATGACGGTGAAGCTGATACCTGCCACGGTATAGGCCAATACCTTCCGAATCCGATTTTTAATAACTTGCCGGTTCATTAATCAACCCATGCAACCCGTCATCCTTGCCATTGAGTCTTCCTGCGACGAAACGTCGGCATCCGTGATCAGCAACGGCAAGGTACTTAATAATATTATCGCCTCACAGGAGGTACATCGAAAATACGGTGGTGTCGTCCCGGAGTTGGCATCTCGCGCCCATCAGCAAAATATTGTTACCGTCGTGCAAGAAGCGGTCCAGAATGCCCGCATCCGTTTAACGGATATTGATGCAGTAGCGTTTACCCGGGGTCCGGGACTCATCGGCTCACTACTCGTAGGGGTCTCGTTCGCCAAGGGCATGGCCCTGTCCCTGGGGATCCCCCTGATCGAGGTCAACCACATGCGGGCTCACGTCCTGGCTCATTTTATCGACGACCCCAAACCGGATTTCCCGTTCCTCTGTCTTACCGTCAGCGGTGGCCATACCCAGATCGTCCTCGTGCGCGATCCTTATACAATGGAAGTGATCGGACAGACTCAAGACGACGCCGTTGGCGAGGCGTTCGATAAGGCTGCGAAGATAATGGGCTTACCTTATCCGGGTGGACCGCTTATCGACAAATATGCTCAATCGGGGAATCCGAAGGCGTTTTCGTTCCCGGAGACGGTGATGCCGGGCCTGGGTTTCTCGTTTAGCGGGATCAAGACGGCGTTCCTCTACTTTCTCAGGGACGAGGTTCGCAAGAATCCGGACTTTATTGAACAAAACCTGTCCGATATTTGCGCAAGCCTGCAACACCACCTGATCAATATGTTGTTATCTCGCCTGGAGGAGGCTGCAGATAAGACGGGGATCAGAAATATTGCCATTGCCGGGGGCGTTTCCGCTAACTCGGGCCTGCGAAATGGGTTGCGATCGCTCGCTCAGCAAAAGGGATGGGATTATTTTATCCCGGAATTTCAATATTGCACCGATAACGCGGCGATGATTGCCATGGCGGCGCACTTCAAATATTTGCGGAACGAATTCGTGGGCATGGACGTTACGCCGCTGGCTCGCATGCCTGTTGAAACTCACAGCGTATGAAACACGTTTTTGCACCGGGCGACACAACGGAATTCATTAAGCAAGTGGAGGAGCAGGATGTCGCTGCATTTCACGGTGCCGTGGTCCACAACGTGTGCTCCACATTTGCACTTGCGCGGGACATTGAATGGACGACCCGCCAGTTCGTGTTGGAAATGAAGGATGACGACGAAGAGGGTGTGGGCACGTTTATCACCATCGAACATAAATCACCCGCCTTCGTTGGTGAAACGATTGTTATCACGGGAAAAGTAGAGGAGATTAACAAAAATGAATTGATTTGCTCCTTCAACGCAAAGGTTGGCGACCGCCTGATCGCAACGGGCAAAACGGGTCAAAAGATTCTGAAAAAGGAGAGGCTAAGAGCGTTATTCGGTAATGGCTAAAGAACGATTTTCGGGTAATATCAACATAAGGAACAGACAGGCAACTTTCAATTACGAGTTGCTCGATAAATACGTGGCCGGAATGGTGTTGAAAGGGACGGAGATCAAGTCTATACGAGAGGGTAGAGCAAACCTGCAAGACGGTTACTGCTTCATAAACAATGGCGAGTTGTTCGTCAAGGGAATCAATATCACACCATATGCGCAGGGAACTCATTACAACCACGAACCTGCACGTGACCGAAAGCTGTTGCTGAAGCGTGATGAGATAAAGAAGATTGAAAACAAACTCGAAAAGGGATTGACGCTAATACCTGTCCGCTTGTTTATCAACGAAAGGGGATACGCAAAACTCGAGATCGCGCTGGCCCGCGGTAAGAAGATGTACGACAAGAGACAAAGCATTCGCGATCGCGACGTGAAACGGGAACTAGACCGGATAAAACATTAGGCTATGGCCACCGAACGTCCTGGATATGGAATTTGCCGCCTGAGTGTGGTTCCGGTTCGTAAGGATCCATCAGACACTTCAGAACAAGTGACACAGCTTTTGTTCGGCGATCATTATACTGTGACAAACGCTTCCG
>CAZIAG010000214.1:0-6860 GCA_964537375.1 uncultured Roseivirgaceae bacterium | reverse complement strand
AGGTTGCGAATGGTGTCGCCCGCGTATTCGACGAAATATCCCGTTGCTCCGCTGGCCGAAATCTTTGAGATGATATAGAGGATGATGTCTTTCGCGACGACCCCGGGGGAGAGCTGGCCGTTCACTTCAATTTTCATCCGCTTCGGTTTGTATTGAAGCAGGCATTGCGTGGCCAGCACCTGTTCGACTTCACTCGTTCCAATGCCAAAGGCGATATTCCCGAACGCTCCATGCGTCGAAGTGTGGCTATCACCGCAAACGATGGTCATTCCGGGCAAAGTCAGGCCAAGTTCTGGTCCGATAATATGAACGATTCCCTGGAACGGATGTCCGAGGTCGTAAAGGTTTATACCGAACTCCTTGCAGTTCTTTCTAAGTGTTTCTACCTGATGTCGCGAGAGTGCCTCTCGAATGGGCAGGTGCTGATCCTTCGTTGGGACGTTGTGATCGGCGGTGGCCGTTGTTCTCGAGGGATTGAACACGCCGATTCCTCGCTTTTTCAGGCCGTCAAATGCCTGTGGACTCGTTACTTCGTGAATAAAATGTCGGTCAATAAAAAGCACGTCCGGGTATCCTTCCCTACGACTCACCACGTGCGCATCCCAGATCTTGTCAAAAAGCGTTTTTTTTGTTCCTGTCATATTCTCTTTCACTTCTTTCTCCGCTGGTGACGGTAACAACTGTTAGTTTGTTACCGCCCATTAAAAACGAAACCGCCCCCTGACGGAGGCGGCAATACAGTCAACATAGTTATATGGTCCAGAATAATCTGACCTGGTCACGAAGATGGAAAAAAGCACACCTCTCCTCAAATGAAAGCGCAAAAATTTTCATCCCTGCTCACAACCGTTTGGTAGTGATTCACGGGAAAATTTTTGATAGATTGCACTAAGTTTACCCCACAGTGAAGTATTGTGCTGTTGTTGTTTTATGTCTTGCCAGTTTGTTGACGTCTGCGTTTGCTCAGTCCTTGAGCATTGACGAGCACAAACGGAGACTCGAGGTTCTATCACCAGTCGAGCAGGTCCGTTATCTTCTCGATAACCAGTATGCCATCTATTCGGCCGACTACGATCAGGGCTTGGTGTTGATGAATGAGGGGCTCGAAACTGCCCAGCAACTCGACCTCGTCGAGGAACAAGGTCACTTCCAATTGGTGCTCGGCGTCATACACTATCTCAAGGGGGACTACAAGAATGCGTTGCCCTTATACTTGCGGGCATACAGGCTGTTTGATTCGCTGAATAGCTATTCCGCATTGGCCCGTACCTGCAATGAACTTGGCGTCTTTTATCGGAAGAACAAGGATACGACAAAGGCATTTGACTATTTGAATCGTGCGGAGCAATTTGCGAACCGCGCTCAGGATGAAACACAGTTGGCGACGAGCTATGCTCACCGTGCCGTTCTTCTCGATGCTATGGGCGATACCGAGGAGGCAGAATCTTTTTTCCGGAAGGTGTACGATATACGTGTCGCGCATAACGACAGCGTTGGTATCGGTTACGCGCTTCTCGACATAGCATCAATCGCGTTAAAGAAGAACGACCTTAAGCAGGCGCTTGCCTATATTGATCAGTCTACCGCGATACGGAAGGCCCTCGGTGATTTGCAGGGTGTTGCCGTGAATCTCGTCAATACGGGTGAAGCCTACTATGTGGCCAAGGACTATCGCAATGCGATTCGTTACTTTGAAGATTGTCTTGAGCTCGCGATCAGAATCGGGTACACGGATCTTGCGCGGTACACTTTTGAACAACTGGCGCATACGCACGTTCAGATAAACGATTATCAGAACGCCTTTTATTATCTTGAACGGAGCAAGAATTATGGCGACAGCCTGATCAACGTGGAAAAGACCAGAGCGATCGCTGAAATGGAAATGCGGTTCGATAGTGAACGAAAGGAGCAGAAGATCGCCCTGCAACAAGCGGAGCTTGCTGAGCAGAAAGCTGAAATAGAAAAGACCTACACGGTTATCGCTGCGCTCATCGTAACGGTTATTTTGTTGATTATTATTTTCCTTCTTGTCCGGAGTCGCGATCGCAAACAAAGGGAGATGCTGATCAAGGAACACGAGGTCTCCGTGCGTGAAGCGTATATGTTCGCGTCCATCCAGTCACAGGAGAATGAACGGAAACGCTTTGCCCAGGATCTGCATGATGGCCTGGGACAACTTATCTCGGCGCTTCGCATTTCGCTGCTCACGGTTAATCGCGACAGTTCGCTTGAACACCGGGTGGCTGTGGTCAATCGTGCGGAGGGTTTGCTGAATGATATGCACCGCGAGATCAGGAGCATTGCTTTCAATTTGATGCCGCAAACGCTGGTTTTGCATGGTCTCGTGCCGGCGCTGCGGGAAATGGGTGAACGCGTTAATCAATCGGGACAGATGGTGATCCGCGTGGCGAGCTTCGATCTTCCTGAGCGACTTTCAGAAGTGCAGGAGATATCCTTGTATCGCGTGATCCAGGAGTGGATAAACAACATAATCAAATACGCTACGGCCAGTGTAATCGAAGTGCAACTGGTCGGTCATGAGCAGGAAATCACGTTAACAATAGAAGACAACGGGAAGGGTTTTGACCCGCAACGACTTGAATCGGCTCCGGGAAATGGATGGAAGAACATCCGTTCGAGGATCAACCTGCTGCATGGTTTCGTAGAAGTTGATTCGCAGCCAGGGCGATTGGGGACGACGCTTATTGTTCGCGTACCAACGGCCGAAAGAGAGACGACTGATGTGCCGGCGGCCATTGGTCAACAATAGTATCTTTACAATTATGGGCAAAAATCTGACTGCTTTGAGATTACTAACGAATCGCGCTCTGGCTGGATACCGCATCATATTGCTGTCCGCCTGCCTTGTCGTCGTTGGTAAAGCGGTCGCGCAGCCAGTATCGCTTGATTCACTGGAACAAAAATTGGATGAGTTTGAAGGTTTGACGAGGGCGAAGGCATTATACCAGCTTGTCAACGGCCACATGCGGGCAAATACGGCATTGGCGAAGCCCTTTGTCGAACAGGTGGTTGAATGGTCGTCGAGTGAAGACGATCCCGGGCTGCGTTCATACCTGGACCTTGCGATGGGTGTCTATTGTGTTCGTTCAGGGCTCGTTGATAGTGCGATCACCTATTTCACTTTAGCGAAGGAGCATGCGCTGGCGATTGGACTAGGTCATGCACTTGTTCGAGCCCAGGCTGAACTTGGTACCGCGTATGTCTTTGCCGGCAAGGGACAGATCGGGATTGACCATATGCTGGAAGGTCTTCGACTCATCGAAGAATACCCGGATAGGGAGATTGAATATCGCCTTTATTCAAACCTGGTTTGGGCCTACCTCGAACTGAAACGTTACCGGGATTGTATTCGGCAAGGCGTGGCCAATGTAAAGATGATGGAAAACAACGGCTACGACTGGGTTGTTCTGTATACGTACAACAATGTCGCCGTGTGTTACCGATCGGTTGGTGCGCTCGACTCCGCAAAGTATTTTATCGAAAAGGGTATTCAGGCCGCAATCAAGAACAACGACAATCAACAACTTGCAAACGGCTACTTTATCCTTGGAAAAATATACGCCGATGGAGGTCAACCGGAGTTGGCGATAGCGGAGTACCTCAAAGCGAGGCCCTATCGTGAGAAAGCAGGTAATCCGATGTTTTTCGTGGCGGATCTATACACGATTGCGGACCTGTATGCCACTATGGGTGAATACCGAAAGGGCCTGGACGCCGCCCTGGAGGCATTGGCGATCGCGAAGAAGTACCAGTTGCAAATGAAATATGACTGGACGTATCTGGCTTTGGCGCGCAACTATGAGGGTATTGGCGACTTCAAAAACGCAAGCCGGTATTATCGATTGTGGGCAATTGCGAAGGACTCGCTTTACCAGCATGCCAACGCGCAAGCTATTGCTGAAATGGAGACGCGTTACGCAACAGAAAAGAAGGAGCAGGAGCTGGCTCTTAAGACTGCGCTGTTGGCTCAGCAGTCGGAACGTTTGGTCCGGAACAATGTGATTATTGCGGCGCTCACAACCACACTCGCTCTATTGGCGGTCATTTGGTTGTTGTTGAGGAGCCGGTTCAGGCGAAAGCGGGAGTTGGTGCTGCGCGAGGCACAGATTCACGCAACCATCGAATCGCAGGAGTCTGAACGACGTCGTTTTGCTCAGGACTTGCACGATGGGATGGGGCAACTTATTTCGGCACTTCGCCTGGCCTTGCACAGAATTGATCGTGATACGCCGATTGAAGAGAGAATCAACATTGTGTCTAAGGCGGAAAGTTTGCTGAATGACATGCATAGAGAGATACGGAGCATCGCATTTAATTTGATGCCCCAAACATTGGTACAGAGTGGACTGATTCCGGCCTTAAAAGAAATGGCAGGCCGGATCAACGATTCGGGCAGGATCACGGTGCGCGTGACAAGTTTTGACTTACCTGAGCGGTTGCCGACACTTTACGAAATTTCCCTTTACCGAATCATTCAGGAGTGGGTAAACAACGTAATGAAGTACGCCACCGCCAACCTCATAGAAATTCAGCTCGTCGGATTCGACGACGAAATAACACTGACCATCGAGGACGATGGAAAAGGTTTTGATATCGCCGTGCTGCAGAACAGCTCCGGCAACGGGTGGAAAAATATTCGTTCACGGGTGAACCTGGTCAGGGGACAACTGGAAATCGATTCGTACGTCGGACATAAGGGGACGACCTTGATTGTTCGTGTGCCATCGAAGCCGTTGGGTGCTACCTCGGGTGTTGCGGTAGCCCCGAATACCCACTGACACGGATACCGCATACCGCCCTGCCATGCTAATTTGGCGGCGTATGAGCGATTCGGGGATTTTTAACTTTTTTAAGCCTAAACACGGAAGGGTTGCTGAAATGAGGATATTACTGGTCGATGATCATGCGATCCTGCTTGACGGGATTAAGAATCTGCTCGAAAAGGATGGGCTTGTAGTCGCTGGCGTCGCTGAAAACGCTGAAAAAGCCCTTCAATTCATCAAATCCAACGACGTGGATATCGTCATCACGGATTTTCACATGCCCGGAATGGACGGCCTGTCCCTGGTGAACACCATTAGACGCATCCAACCTGATATAAAGACAATTGTCCTGAGCATGCACGACGAAACACACCTGGTCAAGGAGATCCTGCGAGCAGGTGTCAATGGTTATGTTTTGAAAAAGGACACGCACAGGGAATTGCTAAAAGCGATTGAGGAAGTGAGACAAGGGAGGGTATATCTCAGCAGCGACATCAACAAGATTCTGATTACAAACCTTCAAAACCCCGATGAGGGCCGCCTGCTCACGGATCGCGAGCGCGAAATCCTAAAACTGATCGCCAAGGAATATTCAAACAAGCAGATCGCTGAAGAACTTTTTATTAGCGAACGGACGGTTGAGACTCACCGAAAGAATATTTTCAAGAAGACCGCGACGAACTCGTTGGTCGGGCTGATCAAATACGCCTACGCAAACAACCTTATTTAGACGTACAGTCTAAAAACGTAAAACGCACAATACTTTGTGGCGTTTCGCCTAACCGACTGTGTCAGCCGGACACAGTCGGTTTTTTCTAGACGAGATACTCAAAAAGGTTTTCATTTTGATTGACGAGCGTGTAGTTGAGACTGCGTTCGCCCATCCGGGTAATCAAAGAATCAAAGTCGTCACGCGACTTGACCTCGATGCCGATCAACGCGGGTCCGGTTTCCTTGTTGTGTTTTTGAATGAACTCGAACCGCACAATGTCGTCGTTCGGACCTAATATATCATTGACAAACTCTTTGAGAGCGCCGGGCCGCTGGGCAAACCTAACAATGAAGTAGTGTTTCAATCCTTCAAAAAGCAGTGATCGTTCCTTGATCTCCTGCATACGATCGATATCATTGTTGCCACCACTAAGAATGCACACCACTCTCTTCCCGCGGATTTTTTCAGCATATTGATCAAGTGCAGCGATCGAAAGCGCGCCTGCCGGTTCAGCCACAATCGCATCTTCATTGTAAAGCTGAAGAATGGTCGAGCTGACTTTCCCCTCGGGAACGAGGAGCATGTCGGTGATCGTCTCTTTGCAGATTTCGAATGTGAGGTCACCCACACGCTGTACGGAGGCACCATCGACAAAACGTTGTATTTTATTCAGCTTAACGGGCTTTCCGGCCTTTAGCGCTTCGTGCATAGAGGGGGCACCTGCGGGTTCGACGCCGATGATCTTTGTTTTTGGCGCGTACAACCGAAAGTATTCACTGATGCCTGCGCAGAGACCGCCACCCCCGACGGGAGCGAAAACGTAGTCGATGTCCGACAAGTCATCGAGAATCTCTTTACCGACAGTTCCCTGACCTTCAATTACACGAGGATGATCAAAGGGAGGAATGAAGACCATGCTGTTTTGTCGACTGAACTCGAGGGCCTGTGCCTGGCAATCATCGAAGGTGTCGCCTGTTAGTACAATCTCCACCAGATCGCCACCAAACATCTTAACCTGGTTAATCTTCTGTTTCGGTGTGATGGCGGGCATGTAGATGACACCACGAATGTCGAGCTGACGACAGGAGAACGCGACGCCCTGCGCGTGGTTGCCGGCACTTGCGCAAACGACGCCGCTTTTTCGCTGACGTTCGTCCAAACTTTGAATGAGATTGTATGCACCCCTTAGTTTGTAGGAACGCACCACCTGCAGGTCTTCCCGTTTAATAAATACCTCGGCGCCAAACCGGAGCGAAAGTTTGTTGTGGCACTGAAGGGGTGTCTTCAGTACGACAGGCTTAAGGGTGTAGTACGCGGCATTTATATTAAGCGCGTATGTGTTGGACTTTGTTAACATGGAGTGA
>CAZIAG010000213.1:0-6863 GCA_964537375.1 uncultured Roseivirgaceae bacterium | reverse complement strand
TCCATAAAATCTTAATTTGACCAGATCAAAAATCAAAAGGGTAGCCCGGGCATGAACTCGTTGTTGGGATATCCTAAACTTACCGGATCGGTATACACAGATCATGTCAGTCGAACTCGTTACTACTGGCGACGGTTCTCACTCGCTGCGCAACACGGACCTTGATGAGACTTACCATTCCATGCACGGCGCGGTGCAGGAATCGCGGCATGTCTTTATCGCTAACGGATTGGATGTATTTCTGCAAAAGCTGGCCGATCCTTTGAGAGTATTCGAAGTTGGGTTTGGAACGGGGCTCAACGCACTACTCACTTGGCGTTGGGCAAGAAAGCATCGGAGACACGTCCATTACACCAGTATTGAAGCCTTTCCGCTGGAGCCATCAGTTTGGAGTAAACTTAACTACGGGGAGCATCTCGGTCATGGCGACGATGTTCGAACGCTCCACCGCGTTCCGTGGAATGTCGAGACCAGGGTGGAAGAATTTTTTACATTATTTAAGATCCACGGCGATATCCAGAGCTGGGAATCGTCCGAAGCATTCCATCTCGTGTATTTCGATGCCTTTGCACCCAGCAAGCAACCCGAGATGTGGACGTTGGATGTACTGTCTAAAGTTGTTGGCGCTATGATGACTGACGGTGTGTTCGTTACCTATTCAGCAAAAGGACAGCTTAAGAGAGACCTGAACACGCTCGGGCTGCTGGTAGAAACGCTTGCTGGCCCTCCGGGGAAAAAGGAGATGGTGCGTGCTTTGAAGCAGCATTAACAGATTGTTTTGGCAGACTGGACTTCCCATCCGCAGCGAACTCAATTTCTTCAATCGATTTCGATAAATCGCATCGATTTAAAAATGATTCACGCCGCAATCGTTGACGTTTTTTCAATTTTTGAAGATTTCGCATTTGCACTAAAAATATTCCAAAAATTCTGCCCGAACGCCTGTGCACGCCCACGTAATTGCGTGGCTTCCGTAACTTCAGAAAATTTCTTTGGTGGGATGACGCCGGATTCCCGCCGGGTTTTTTGATGTAAAAGACATGCGAACAACCACGACCAGGAGCCTGTACACACCCGAGCTCGAGCATGATGCATGCGGTATCGGGTTTGTGGCTAATATCAACGGAACCAAATCCAACGCTATACTTCGGGATGCGCTTTTCATGTTGGAGAACATGGAGCATCGCGGGGGTAAAGGCTGCAACGCCAAGACTGGTGATGGCGCCGGTGTATTAATTCAACTGCCGCACGCATTCCTTGTGTCTGAGGCAACGCGTTTGGGATTTCAATTGCCTTCGCCGGGACACTACGGTGTAGGAATGGTTTTCTATCCCCGGGACAAGAAGGTGATGAATGCTTGCCGGGAAATTATTCGAAAGAATATCATCTCCCTCGGACTGGAACTGATCGGATTCCGAAGCGTTCCCGTTGACCACAGTGTTCCCGGACCGGGTGCAGCGGAAGTTGAACCCATCATTGAACAGGTCTTCGTTAAATCAAAGGATGACGTTCACGAGGGCGATGACCTCGAACGCAAACTTTTTGTTCTGAGGAATTACTCGTCCCACAAGGTGGCCAGCGACGTAAAAGGGAACAATAAAGAATTCTACATAACAAGCTTCTCTTCGAAAACGATCGTCTATAAAGGTCAACTGCGGACCGATCAATTGAGGAAGTATTTTATCGACTTGCAGGATCCACGGGTGGAGACGGCCCTTGCTCTCGTTCACTCGCGGTTTTCGACCAATACGTTCCCCAACTGGAAACTTGCTCAGCCATTCCGTTACCTGGCGCATAATGGTGAGATCAATACGATCCGCGGAAATGTGAACAAGATGAAGTCGAAGGAGGCGATGTTCAAGTCGAACCTCTTCACCGACGAAGAGATACGTATGCTTCTGCCGATCACACAGGCGGATGGATCGGATTCTTCGAACCTTGATGCCATGGTTGAAATGCTTGTGCTCGCAGGGAGGAGTATTCCACATGTGATGATGATGCTGATCCCCGAAGCGTGGCAGGATAATAAACTTATGGATCCACACCGGAAGGCATTCTATAAATATCATGCATCCATGATGGAACCCTGGGATGGTCCTGCGGCGCTCGTATTCACCGATGGATGCAGAATTGGCGCAACGCTCGACCGGAATGGATTACGTCCGCTGCGGTACTATGTGACTCGTTCGGGCCGGATGGTGATGGCCTCGGAAGCCGGCGCGCTGCCCGTCGATCCGAAAGATATTCTCGAAAAAGGACGGGTCACACCCGGAAAAATGATGCTCGTCGATCTGGAACAAGGCAAGGTTCTCGATGATGAACGTGTCAAGCGCTCGGTTTACGAGGGAAAGTCCTATTACAACTGGATTATTCAGAACCGGCTTAAGCTGCGACTCGAACCGGAGCAGGAATGGACCGAAAACCGTTTTGAGGAAGATACATTAGCTCAGCGCCAGAATGTGTTCGGTTTCACCGACGAAGACATCAAGGTGATCATTTCGCCAATGGCGAGTACGGGTTATGAGCCGATCGGATCAATGGGCGATGATACTCCGCTCGCGGTCCTCTCGAAGGAAAGTCGCCATGTTTCCAACTATTTTAAACAACACTTTGCCCAAGTGAGCAACCCGCCGATCGATCCGATTCGCGAACGCCTCGTGATGTCGCTGTTCACTCGGGATGGACAAAGCCTCAACGTCCTCGAAGAAACGCCGCAACATACGGCGCAGATTCACATCTCACAGCCCGTGCTGCTGAATTCGGATCTGGAAAAACTCAAGCACCTGCCCGAATACGGGTACGAATACGCCATCATCCGTTGCCTCTTTGTTGCGGATGGTAAACCCGGGCGACTTGAAGAAGCATTGAACCGTATCTGTCAGGAAGCGGAGAAAGCGATCCGTGCCGGAAAAAAGATCATCGTGCTATCCGACCGGAGAGTTTCGGCCGAACACGCCCCGATTCCGTCATTGCTTTCAACGGGAGCTGTGCATCATTACCTCGTGGAGAAACGAATTCGTACACACGCGGGACTATTGGTTGAGGCGGGAGATGTGTGGGAAGTTCATCACTTCGCGACCATCATTGGGTATGGAGCCTCCGCGATCAATCCGTATATGGCACTGGAGACGATTCACTTCCTCAACAAGTCCGGGCAGCTCGGTAAGTCCATGTCGGATGAGGAAGCGTGGCAAAATTACCAGAAGGCGATTGGAAACGGATTGCTCAAGGTGATGTCGAAGATGGGGATCAGTACATTGCAATCGTACCAGTCGGCGCAGATCTTCGAGGCGCTCGGCCTCGCCAGTGAGGTAATAGAGAAGTGCTTCCGCGGGACGATCAGTCGTATCGAGGGCCTTTCGTTTGATGATCTTGCACGCGAAGTCCTTGTTCGTCACGAACTTGGATATAAGAAGTCTATCCGATCTCTTCAAACCGGTGGCATCTATCAGTGGAAGCGCAGGGGTGAGAAACACCTGTTCAGTCCAGACGTGATCCACGTGCTCCAACATTCGACGCGGACCAACAATTACGAACTTTACAGAAAATATGCGCATCGGATCAACGACCAAACGCGCGATGCGTTTACGCTTCGGGGTCTCTTCGAGTTCAAGAAACGCAACCCGGTTCCGATAGAAGAAGTGGAACCGGTGGAAGAAATAATGAAACGCTTCGCGACGGGCGCTATGTCGTTCGGGTCGATATCTCACGAAGCACACACGACAATGGCTATTGCAATGAATCGCATTGGCGGCAAAAGCAATAGCGGTGAGGGCGGTGAAGATGAGATTCGCTTTGAAAAAAAAGAGAACGGCGATTGGGAACGTTCGGCCATCAAACAAGTCGCATCAGGAAGGTTTGGAGTGACAAGCTATTACCTGACCAATGCCGACGAGATACAAATCAAGATGGCGCAGGGCGCAAAACCTGGCGAAGGTGGCCAACTTCCCGGTCATAAGGTCGACGAATGGATCGGCAGGGTACGACACTCTACACCCGGTGTCGGGCTTATCTCACCACCACCTCACCACGACATTTATTCGATTGAAGATCTTGCACAGTTGATCTTTGATTTGAAGAACGCAAACCGAAATGCACGAATCAACGTGAAGCTTGTCTCGCAGGCAGGAGTAGGTACTGTGGCGGCGGGAGTGGCAAAAGCAAAAGCGGACGCTATTCTTATTTCAGGAGCAGACGGAGGAACCGGCGCGTCACCCATCAGTTCGGTTCGCCATGCGGGGCTGCCATGGGAACTTGGCTTGTCGGAAGCTCACCAGACACTCGTAAAAAACAACCTGCGCAGTCGTGTGGTCCTCCAGACAGATGGACAGATCCGCACGGGTCGCGATGTGGCCATCGCCACGTTACTCGGCGCTGAGGAGTGGGGTGTCGCAACGGCTGCCCTGGTGGTTGAAGGATGTATCATGATGCGAAAGTGCCATTTGAATACGTGCCCGGTCGGTATCGCTACGCAGGATGAATCACTCCGCAGACTTTTCACGGGAAATCCCGATCACCTCGTCAACTTTTTCCGTTTCCTGGCACAGGACCTGAGAGAGATCATGGCACAACTTGGCTTCCGAACCGTCAACGAAATGGTGGGTCGAACTGATGTTCTGCGTGTCCGTCAAAATCTTGATCACTGGAAGATCAGGAAACTTGATCTTTCACCCATCCTCCACCGCGAGCCGGCACGCGATCACATCGGCGTGTACAAACAAATTGACCAGGACTTTGAACTGGAAAAAGTACTTGATTGGAAACTGGTTGAGGCCGGCAAGCCCGCGCTCGACGACCGAGAGCCCGTCCGGCAGCGGTTTATTATCCGAAATACCGACCGGTCAGTGGGCGCGTTGCTATCAAACGAAATATCGAAACGCTACAAGTCAAACGGTCTTCCGGATGATACCCTACACTTTAATTTCAAAGGTTCGGCCGGACAATCCTTTGGATGTTTTGTTACGCGTGGTGTCACCTTCGAACTGGAAGGCGAAGCAAACGACTATTTCGGAAAAGGTCTGTCGGGCGGGAAGCTGATCGTTTACCCGGATAAGGAAGCAACCTTCAAGCCGGAAGACAATATCATCATCGGAAACGTCGCTTTCTATGGCGCTACATCCGGGGAAGCCTACATCCGCGGACAGGCAGGAGAGCGTTTCTGTGTGCGTAACTCGGGCGTGAACGCGGTGGTCGAAGGTGTCGGCGATCATGCCTGCGAATACATGACCGGAGGGCGAGTAGTGATTCTTGGTCGTACCGGCCGGAACTTCGCAGCGGGGATGAGCGGTGGTATTGCGTATGTATTCGACCCTGAACGCGCCCTTGCGCGACTTTGCAACATGGATATGGTAGACCTCGAGGAACTGACGGAGGAGGATGCGGAAGAGGTGATTCCGATGATCGAGAACCATTTTCGTTACACGGGTTCCGACCCGGCGGAGTGGGTACTTGAGAACTGGGAGATAGCATCGTGCCTTTTTGTGAAGGTCATGCCCAGGGATTACAAGGCCGTACTCGAAAGATCGAAGAAGGTGCGTGAGTCGGTTGCGGCCATAAAGTGAAATTGCGTTGTGAACAAAAACGAAAATGAAATAGCCAGAATGGGACAGGTTGACGGATTCATGAAGTATGAGAGGGTAAATCCCGACTCCCGCGACCCGAAGGAACGTATCAAGGACTACGGGCCTACCTACGTGTCGCTGCCGAAGGAGAAAGTGCACACAAACGCGGCGCGCTGCATGGATTGCGGTGTACCGTTCTGTCACAATGGTTGCCCCCTTGGAAATAATATTCCGGATTTCAACGACGCCGTATATCGCGGGAGTTGGGAAGAGGCGATAAGAATCCTCGAGAGCACCAACAACTTTCCTGAATTTACGGGAAGGATCTGTCCGGCACCCTGTGAAGCCAGTTGCGTGCTGAGCATAAATAATCAGCCGGTGACCATTGAATATATCGAGAAAACGATCTCCGATGTGGCGTTCAGAAAAGGGTATATCAAATCCGATCCGCCAACGAGTCGGACGGGTAAACGCGTCGCAGTGATCGGATCAGGGCCGGCAGGACTTGCGGCGGCAGCCCAACTCAATAAAGCGGGACATTGGGTCACCGTGTTTGAACGCAGTGACCGCGTCGGTGGACTTCTCCGCTATGGCATTCCGGACTTCAAGCTGGAGAAAAACATTATCGATCGGCGCATTCGTGTGATGGAACAGGACGGCATCGTCTTTCGAACCAGCGCCCACGTGGGGGTGAATGTGAATGCCCAGGACCTTCGAAACGAATTTGACGCTGTCGTGATTTGTGGTGGGGCCTCCGCTGCACGGGATCTGCCGATACCCGGACGTGAACTCAAAGGAGTGCACTTCGCTATGGAATTCCTCCCGCAGCAGAATAAACGACTCGCGGGGGATTTGATCTTCTCTGATGAGATTCTCGCCACCGGGAAGGATGTTGTTGTGATTGGCGGAGGCGACACGGGATCTGATTGTGTAGGAACGTCGAACCGACAAGGGGCCGCATCGGTGACCCAAATCGAACTTCTGGCAAAACCTCCGCTGTCCCGAACCGCTAACAACCCCTGGCCTGAGTGGCCGATGGTATTGACGACTTCCTCCTCGCACGAGGAAGGTGTCGAACGGCAATGGGCAATCCTGACGAAGGCGTTTGTCGGAGATGCCAGGGGTAGACTCACCGGGATCAAAGTTGTGGATATCAAATGGGGTGTCAGCGACGACGGGAGAATGGGATTTGAAGAGATCGCGGACACCGAACGCGTCCTTCCCTGCGAACTTGCTTTGCTGGCCATCGGGTTTGTAGGTGCTGAGCGGGAAGGAATGATCGGGGAGCTGGGTGGTGAATTG
>CAZIAG010000212.1:3813-6910 GCA_964537375.1 uncultured Roseivirgaceae bacterium | reverse complement strand
GTACAGATGCCGAGGGAAAGTTCTCAATTCAAGCCGAAGACGGCGATGTTCTTGTGTTCTCTTTTATCGGTTATGAATCGCAGGAGGTTGCCGTCGGAAACCAAACACAGATCTCGATTCAACTGGTAGAAGACATCGAAATGCTGCAGGAGGTTGTGGTTGTCGGGTACGGAGAGATGCGCAGGTCGGATCTGACCAGCGCGCAAACGTCGATCTCATCCCAGGACATTGAGCGAACCATCAACACCACGCTGGAACAGGCAATCCAGGGACGCTCGGCCGGTGTGTATGTGACCCAGAATACCGGCGCGCCAGGCGGCGGCATCTCCGTCAACATCCGCGGTATCAATTCGATCAATGGAAGCAACGAACCATTGTACGTGATCGACGGTATCCAGATCGAAGGTTCGACCTCGGCCACCGGTGATAACCCCCTGGCAACGTTGAACCCCTCGGATATCGAAAGCATGGAGATCCTTCAGGGTCCATCGGCAACGGCTATCTACGGGTCCCGCGGAACGAATGGTGTTGTACTCATCACGACAAAGCGCGGAAAGTCAGGCGCAATGAAGATTTCTTACGGGCTGATGTACAGTGTGCAGACAACGCCCAAGCCTCTGGACGTGATGAACTTGCGCCAGTATGCCCAGATGGAAAATGAATACAAAGCGATCAATGGCGGAAACGTCCGTGAAGATTTCCTCGACCCGTCGATTCTGGGCGAAGGCACGGATTGGCAGGATGCGTTGTTCCAAACCGCCGGCATGCAGAAACACCAGGTGTCCTTAAGTGGCGGTAGCGAAAAGACCACCTATTACTTGTCGGGCGAACGAATGCTTCAGGATGGCATTGCGCTGGGGTCGGGCTTCGAACGAACTTCGGTGCGCCTGAATCTTGACAACAAGCCACGCGACTGGTTTGCGATTGGGGCAAATTTCAACTTCTCGCAGACAGACGAACAGCTCGCGTCCAACAACCTTAATGGTAACAATCTTATCATGAGTGCCATTCAGTTGGGACCGCAGATCCCCGTGCGGAATCTCGATGGCACATATGGTGGCGGAAATCTCTCCAATAGTTCGGCAGAACAGTTTGCGCCACCCAACCCAGTCGGGATCGCTGATATTTCCACTAATGAAGTGACGCGCCGAAGGCTGATGGGAGGAGTCAATGCACGCCTGACTCCGCTGGAAGGCCTTGAACTCCGCTCCAGCCTTTACACCGATTTCGGGTTTTCCAACTCAACGTATTACCTGCCGACGTATCAGTTCGGCTGGCAGAGAAATGAGAATGCGCGACTGGAGAACAATCATAATTTCAACACGTACTGGGGATGGAATCAGACGCTCGAGTACACGCGCCAAATCGGGGGTAAACACCGCATTACGGCGATGGTGACTCATGAAGCTCAGGAATCCCGTTGGAAGAACCTCAACGCTTCGCGGATCGGTTTCCTCACCAATGAAGTACTCGACCTGAACGCCGGTAACGCCGCGAGTGCTGCAAATGGTGGAGGCCAGGGTGATTGGGCTATGGAATCTTATCTCGGCCGACTTCACTACAACTATGGGGATCGATACATTCTCCAGGCAGCATTTCGGGCGGATGGTTCATCTAACTTTGGCGCACAAAACAAATGGGGGTACTTCCCTTCCGTTTCTGCTGCGTGGCGAGTTTCGGAGGAATCCTTCTTTAACGTAGTCTTTGTTAATGACCTGAGATTGCGTTTTGAAACCGGACTTACAGGTGCGCAGGGTAACGGTGCGGCAATCTACGGCAGGTTTGCTTCTGCCTTGCCTACTGAATGGGGCTCTGGCTTCCGTCCTGGAAACTATCCGAATCCCGACTACCAGTGGGAGGAAACCAAAACGGACAATTTCGGCTTGACATTCGGTCTCTTCGATAACCGTATTCAACTCGATGCAGACTATTATATAAAGAACACCGATAACCTCATTTTGCAAAGCGAACTGCCCTGGTACATGGGCACAAGGGGAGACGCTGCGGTGACGCCGCCGGTAGTGAACGTGGGCTCACTGGAAAATATCGGTTGGGGAGTTTCGTTGAACACGATTAACATCAACACGGGTGCGTTCAAATGGCAGACGAACGTAAACGTGTCGTCTTTCAAGACAAAGATTACTTCCTTGACAACGGGATCCAGCCACATTACGTTCGAAGGTCCTGACTGGTTCCTGCGCAATCTTGCGCAGCGGACCCAAATTGGTTATGCCCCCTGGTTGTTCTTTGGTTATATCGAAGACGGTATTTTCCAAAGCCTGGAGGAATTGCAGAACAGCGCCCTTCCCGTCGACAACCTGGGTAATGAACAGCCAATCGGTGAAAATGGCATCTGGGTGGGTGATGTCAAGTACAGAGACATTAGCGGACCCGACGGTGTACCGGATGGAAAAATCACCGCCGACGACCGTACATTCCTGGGTAGCCCCTGGCCTGAACTTTTCGGAGGACTCACCAATACGTTCTCCTACAAAGGTTTTGATGTAAGCATTCTCATTACGGGAAGTTATGGCAACAAAGTCCTTAACTATGTCCGTTACGAGAACAACAACCCGAACAATATCAACCTGGGACGTAATATGTTTGTTGAGGCGCTCGATTATGCCAAAGTCGCGCTGGATGAAGGGGGAAATCCTTATTTGCTGAACCCCGGCACGCGGATCAACCGCATTACCAGTTCGAGTTTAAATGGCAACTACGATCGACTGACCGACAAGTACCTGGAGGACGGTTCGTATCTGCGCGTCAAGAATATCAGTGTGAACTATACGATTCCGGCAGGGCTGATCAGCAAAATGCGCATTGTTAAGGGAATGCGTGTCGGGGTAAGCGCACAAAACGTTTTCACGATAACAGGATATTCCGGCTACGACCCCGAGATCGGGTCTTATGTAGGACCAAATCCTGGTGTTGCAGAGCGTTTCATCGGAGTTGACTATGGACGTTATCCGTTGACGCCGGTGTACACCTTTAACCTGGGCATTGATTTCTAGTCTTAAATCGATAAGAAAATGAAACGTAAGAATATAATATTCGGAACTTTGACAACTTTCGGCCTATTGGTCGGTTGCTCCGA
>CAZIAG010000212.1:0-3803 GCA_964537375.1 uncultured Roseivirgaceae bacterium | reverse complement strand
GACTTTTTGACGAGGCCACCGAAGGATACATTGGTTGACGCCAATTTCTATCAGACGGATGACCAGGTGCTCGCCGGTACTGCTCCGCTCTACAGTGCGGTATGGAAGTCATATGTTGACAAAGCGAATTTCAAGCTGGGCGACATTCGTGGGGGTACGGTGTTTCGGGCCTGGAATGACCGCGACGCCGTTGAGTTTAATATTACCGATGTTTCGGAACCCAATGAACAAGCGTACCAGGCGTTCTTTGTGGTAGTCGGTCATGCGAACCTCGCTATCCACAATATCAACACCTACGCCGGTCCTCAGGTGTCAGAAGCCATTAAGAATCATGCGATAGCAGAAGCGCGCTTCATGAGGGCAACGGCATATTACCATTTGGTGATGAACTACGGGCCGGTGCCGATCATCGAAAACAATATTGAGTACCTGTCGAGCCCGGGCCTGAGGCGCAATACGGTTGAATCTGTATGGGAATTTATCAGGCGCGACTATGAGTTCGCCGCAGCCAACTTATTGCCCGAACCCATTGCTGAAGGAAGGATCACAAAATGGTCAGCCGAAGGGATGCTGGCGCGCGTGCACCTGACGTTGGCTGGTCTCGGCGGATCGCCCGGTGGAAGAGATCAGGCGCATCTCGATAAGGCGAAGGAATATGCTGACCGCGTGATCACAATGAGCGGAAAAGAGCTGGTCGATTACTATCGCGATCTGTTTCTCTATCCATATGATAACAACGAGGAGTCTCTCTTTGAACTCCAATGGGTCTACACGACGGCGCCCAACGGCTATGAGGCGGCCAACACAATGGTATCGCAGATCACGTACAGTAACGATATCGCAGCCAATGGCGATGGTTGGGGTGGTGACCTTGGTGCTTCGTGGTGGATGCTCAGCCTCTATGATGGACTGATGGTTGACGATGGAGCTACTCCGGGCTTTACGCTGGATCAGCGACTGAAAGCGTCATTCATGCTGCCCGGATTCACATACCCGGAGCTTATCACCACAGAGGGTGTGCCGCTCGTCTTCCCTAACCCTACAGAGGAAAACAGCTTCGCCAGCATCAAGAAATATGTGATCGGTAGAATTCCCGGCGAAACAGATCGTCAGCGGTATCCCAACAATACCTACATGTTGCGACTCGCTGAAATGTACCTGATCTATGCCGAGGCTGCGTTGGGCAATGCCGCTTCTACCGCTGATGCAAAAGCACTGCAGTATTTCAATGCGGTATACCAGCGCGCGCTGATGGACCCGGCCAACCCTGGATTCGTGCCCGCGCCTTTTCCTGGCCCGCTTACCTGGGATGATATCTTCGAAGAGCGGATGAAGGAATTTGCCATGGAAAGTATGGCATGGTATGATCTCGTCCGACTCTATTATTACGATGCGGCCAAGGCAAAGAGCATTATCAATGCTCAGGACCGCGGAACGTATGTGATCAATCCGAATCAATGGCCGAATCCAACGGCGTGGACGTTCACACGTAATACCTGGGTGGCTGTACGGTACGCTACGGCAGATGATGGTAATTTCCTTTTGCCGATTCCTGCATCGGAGGTAAGTCAGGCTCCCAGCCTCACGCTTGAACCTGTACCTTATGAATTCGTTGACTGATAACAGTGAAACTGAAACGATATGAAAGCCATTAATAGATACTCAATATATCTGCTCGCCGCCGTGGCAATGGTGGGCATCTTTGCAGGTTGCGACGATGACGAGGCAGCCGGTGGGCAGCCAATGATCAGTTACATACGCGTAACCAACCCTGCCTCTTCGGATTCCCTGCTGGCGTCAGCGGGACAAGGACAGATGATCGCAATAATCGGCGAAAATCTTCAGAATACGGTAGAAGCGTGGTTCAATGACCAGAAGGCCGCCCTCACAGCGACGCTAATTACAAGGACGTCGATTGTTACCAGGGTACCCTCCGAAATTCCGCAGGAGATTACCAATAAGTTGGTGCTGGTATTCTCAAATGGATCCACCTTGGAGTACGATTTTTCGGTCGACATCAGCGCTCCTGTTATCGCGAGGATGCACAGCGAATACGTCAACACCGGCGATGTGGCCGTTTTCTACGGCAACTACTTCTATGAGCCGCTCGAGGTAACATTTAGCGGTGGGGTCCAGGGTGAAATCGTTGAAGTGGAAGACGACCTCCTCCGGGTACGGGTACCCGACGGCGTTGAACCAGGGCCAGTAACCATCACGACCAACTTCGGCGTCGCTGAGTCGGGTTTCTGGTTCCGCGACAACCGCAACATCATCGCTAGTTTTGACGGGACGACGAATGGTCTGTGGCATGGACCAAGTTTCATCAAGGCCGTCGACGATGAGATTAGCGCGATCAACGGAAAGTTCCTCCGCATCAATACTATCTTGGGTGAATGGGCGTGGTTTGAGGCCTACGTCGGACCCAATGACAGCGACGTGGCACTCGAACTGAAGAACATTCCACAAAACGCGTTCACAGATCCCCAGAACTATGTTTTGAAATTTGAGCTTAATACCCTCGCGTCATTGTCAGGGGCAAGAATCCATATTTATATCGGGCCGACAATTGAACCGGGTCGACAAAACGCGAAATATATCTGGGAACCAAACATTCACACGAACGGTATCTGGGAGACGGTGTCAATTCCATGGGCGGAGGTGCGCGCGGCCAACACGGAACTGACGTATGATCCCAATGGATATGGGACATCAATCCATTTCAGTGGCCCCAACGCTGTGACCGCAAATTTTGCAATTGACAACATGCGCGTTGTGCCACAATAGAGTTTTACCTGACTAAAACGAACTGTTATGTCGAAGCATTTATATATCAGGAATATTTTGGCCATGACGGCCCTTCTCGCCCTGGGTTTCGTGTCGTCGTGCGACGATGATAAGGAAGATCCCAGCGCACAGGTTGAGCTGAAGAGTTTTGGCCCATCTGTGCTGCGCGGTGGCGAATTGAAATTTATCGGAAACAACCTAAACAAGGTCACGGCCATTGTTTTACCCGTGAACGTTGAAATAATGGCATCCTCGTTTAAGACACATTCGGCGACTTTGATTACGATCGATGTGCCGGAAGAAGCCGTGAAAGGTCTTATTATCCTGAAGACTCCGGACGGCGATATCACAAGCAAGACGCCCTTAAGCATTCTGGAACCGATTACTATTGAATCGATTTCACCGAACCCGGTTCGCCCCGGGAGCGTAGTAACCATCAAGGGAACCTACCTCAACCTTATTTCTGCTGTCGAGTTTGGCGGTCCGAAGGAGGTAACGGAATTCCAATCGCAGTCGAAAACCGAGCTGAAGGTGCAAGTACCGGTGGACGCGATGTCAGCTCGAATCGTGTTGTTCGACAATGAAGAAATTCCAAACACGATAGAATCGGAATCGGAGCTGGTCGTTGTTGCGCCCAAGCCCACGGCGATTAGTCCGAACCCGGTGAAAGCAGGCGCGCCGCTGACGATTACGGGTACGGACCTCGATCTGGCCATCGCCGTCGAGTTTGCCGGTAACCAACGCGTCGAGAAGGATGATTTCACAAGTGTATCGGCTACGCAAATTGTGCTGAATGTGCCGGAGGACACCGATGATGGCAAAGTAGCGGTTGTCGCAGCATCTTCTGTTAAAAATGAAACCGACGACGACCTGGTGATGGTTGTTCCGACTATTTCCAGTGTCGAAGGCGTTGCCTCCAACGTCGGTAAGAACGGAGACGTGATTACCATTACGGGAACAAATCTCGACCTCGTAACCGCAGTTTGGTTTGGCGGCGGCAAACAAGGTACTATTCAACC
>CAZIAG010000211.1:0-6967 GCA_964537375.1 uncultured Roseivirgaceae bacterium | reverse complement strand
GAGGGATGATGGCATCGATGTCATTCTTATACCCAAAAGGACCAATCGATATTTCGGAATACGTGCAACGTCTTCCGGAAGACAACAGCATTCCCGGCTTCAGCGATTGGCAATACATACACACGCCCGGCCACACCCCCGGGCATATCAGCCTCTTTCGCGAAAAGGATAAAACGCTTATCGCGGGTGACGCATTCGTAACCACAAAAGCGGAATCCGCCGCGCACGCGCTGACCTTAAGTTGGCGGCGCTTGACCCCGAGGTCGTCGCCACGGGCCATGGATTACCGATGAGCGGTGAAGAGATGCGCGTCGAACTCAATCACCTTTCACGCCATTTTGAACACCTGGCGATCCCGGCCAAAGGACGTTATATCAACGAGCCGGCGGTAGCGGACGAAAATGGCGTGACGTACCTTCCTCCGGAGACAGAAACGATACCTTCGGCGGTTAAGCATATCGGAATCGCGCTCGGATTGATTTCGATTGGTCTGCTTGTATTCCAGCAGGTTCGCAAAATGCGCAACGGGGAAGAAAGTCGTGCGATGCCGGCACTCCGGTCGTAGTCGGGGCGGCTGGCAGCTGGCCGCAGGTCGCTGGTTACAGGTTGTGGATGCCCGAGTTTAATTATCCAGCTCATCCACCGTCACCTCCGATGAAGATGCTGTTGGCGAAACAAGCGCTTGTGTCTTATGCAGTATCCTGGCGTTATCGGCCACATAAGCATTGGTGATCAACGGCTTGAAATCGAATTGTAAAACCGCCTCGTCGGCGAGGTTGGCCTGCGTGACAACGCGAGTCTTCCCAGCGATGACGCTGGCGTTTTGTCTAAGGGATTGACATTGAAGCTCCCGGCAGGTAAGTTCACTCAAATCAAGAACGCAGTCGCCCTTCATCTTTTTGATAATGACGCGATGGCATTTGCCGCGAAAGGCAACCCGACCAGTCCCTTTTATCGACAGGGTCACGGTGTACTTCGGACAATATATGATTCCCGAAAGGTCGAATGTTCCATCAATTTTGACGCTGGCATCGCCATGGCTTCCAATGATGATCGAATCGTCGTTTACCTTGCCCTTATATTCGAATTTCTGCTTTTTCCCTTTACTCATTGATCAGTCAATCCTTTCCTCCTCTTCCATTGCTTCTTCAGCAAAAAATCGGCCGAATATTTTCCGCTTCCAAGAACACACAAGGTGATATACGTAAAAAAATACAGGAGCGGCAATTCCTTCCTTGAAAAAGGATCGCCTGCGTGAGAGACGAATGCGGCCACCAGCATTGTAAACATCAGCGGAATGGTAGCCAGCCGGGTAAACAGTCCAATCATAATCAATATTGAACAGCCCACCTCGGCGAGGATTACGAGGACCAGGGAAAATTCCGGGCCGATGCCGAGAGGATCACCAAAACGCGGCTCTCCCGCCAGAAGCCTGTTGAGCTTCGGAAGCCCGTGTGTGAACATAAAGCCGGCAACACCAATCCGAAGCAGCAACAGCCACAGATTGACATACCTTTCCCGAATGTTGTCAGTGATCGTATTCATCAAAAATCGCTTTCACCCATACCGTTGTCGTCACCACGCTCGCCATCACGCCGATTCCCGCGATCGCGTTCCTTCATCTGGTTGAGGCGATAGGTGAATGTTACGCGAAAACTACGCGGCCGCCATTGAGACTCCGTTTCTTCGAAGTAATCCCCGATCTCTGTGATGGACCGTCGCTTGCGACTATTGAGCACGTCGCGGACGTTGGCCGTGACCGTACCCTTTCCCTTGAGAACATCCCTGGCAAACGCAAAGTCCAGTGAATAGCTGGACCGTCGACGGCCCTGCGTCGTGATACGGGGAGCCCGATAGTTGAACGATGTCTGGAACTCGAGCACATCCCAAAGCGTCATCTTTGACGTGGTTCGCGTATTGAACGTGTGGGTGTCACTGTGCAGACGATCGTCTTTATATTGCCCGTCGGTAATGGCGCGGTAGAAGTTAGCGCTTGAATTCAGGGTCCACCAGTGATCCAGGTTCAACGAGAGATTGAACTCCACGCCGTATGCGTTTTGTGTAGCCAGGTTGATCGGAAAGATCAGCGTGATACTGTCCCCTTGCACTTCCGTGATACGCTGAATGACGCCCTTGCGATGACGGTAATAAGCGCTTGAAAGCACGGAACCGTTCTCCCAGTTGAGCAGATAGCCCGTTTCGAAAGAATGCGTATACTCCGGATCGAGGTTGGGATTGCCCATGAAAAAACTTCTCGAGTCGCTGAAATTCGAAAAGGGAAGCAATTCCCGGAATCTGGGCCGGTTTATGCGTTTGCTGTAACTGATTTGAAGGGTTTTGTCTTTTGCAATCTCGTACCCCAGGTTGACACTTGGAAAGAGGTTAAAATAAGTGCGGTGATTGACCTCATCCGACGCGACCAACTTGGTGGTGATGTCTGAGTACTCCCCGCGAACACCGGCCTGAACGGAGATTCGGTTAAACTTATTTCCCGCCATCATATACCCGGCGTGGATGCGTTCGGTATAGATCATATTATTATTGAATGCAGGAAATGGAACCCAATTTCCGGATTCGTCCTGCTCTTCCAGCACGTAGTCGTTCTCGACGACACGGGTCGTGCTGCGAACGCCGGTCTCCGCTTTGCCTTCCTCGCCAATGGGATGGATGTAGTCAGCCTGTGCAAACCAATTCTTTTCGCGCGAAATGTTTTCTCCCCGCTGAACAACGAGTGGGCCATCCGAAGTCTGCGTATAATCCGACGTCTCCCCATCGAGACTCGTGATGTATTGAAAATCGGCGGTGAGTGTATGACCCTCGCTGGAGAACTCGCGTTTGAAGTTGAATGCGGCTTCAAGATTTTTTTCATCCTCCTTTTCCCGATCGGTCCTCACCGTACTACGCGTCAGCACGCCGCCGTAGTAGTCGTCATACGTGAGGGTGGACTCATTCAAACCATCCCCGAAGTTGTACATGATCGAACCGGTCACCGAAGTTTTGTCATTGAAGTAGTAATCAAGACCGCCGCGGATATTGTGCGACAATTCACTGCTCACCCGATCACTGTTGCGCAACGAGACCGTGTCGGGCGAAAAGCGGATGTGTGAGCGGGTATACCCCGGACTACTCCGGTAATCAGCCCCATAACTCGAGAACAGGTTGAGTTTCTTTGTGCGATAATTGATCGAATAGGAACCGCCAAAAAATTCCGGATATCCAGCAAAGGCGTTGAACGTTCCATGCAGGCCACGCCCCTGGTCTTTTTTCAACACGATGTTGATAATCCCGACTTCCCCTTCCGCGTCATATCGCGATGACGGATTTGTAATCACCTCGACGCGCTCCACCAGGCTGCTCTGCAACTGCCGCAACGCGTCGGGGTCGCGCATCGTCAGGCCAGAAGGCTTGCCATTGATCAGTATCCGGACGTTCTCGCTTCCGCGGAGGCTCACTGTTCCGTCCACGTCTACACTCACCGAGGGAATGTTGTCCAGGATATCCGCAGCACTTCCACCGATATTGCTCAGGTCCTGGCCGACATTAAAGACGCGCTTATCAAGTTGTAATTCCATTTGTGGGCGCTCCCCCGTCACAACCACCTCTTCCAACTCTCTTGAGAAGGCCTGAAGTTGAATGTTCCCCATGTCTACATCCTGGCCGCCCACGGCGTTCACGGGAACGTTGCGCGGATGAAACGAGAGAAACGTAATCCGCAGAAAATACTTGCCGGGTGCAGTGATCACTTCAAATCGGCCTGCATCGTCGGAAGCTGCACCCCCAACTATCGACGAATCACCCGCTGAAAACACAGCGACATTGGCAAATGGAATTGGATTGGAATCACCGTCAACGATCACTCCCGAAATGGTCAGGGTGTTTTCCTGCGCAACCGCCAGTGCCGAAATGCAACCAAACATTACAATCAACCAACGTTTCTTCATTTTCAACCTCTATAATCCCGAGCCGCAAAAATGCGATCCATTTTTGAGGAAATTTTGAAGTTTAAACAGATGGTTCAGTGGCGCGGTCAGCTGAATAGGACGCGCAGAATATGCCACCCGTCCTCGAAGGTGTAACTGATCTCGTAGTGGCTTACTTCGCAGACCCGTTTTACAATTGCCAGTCCCAACCCGATGGACTCGCCGCTTTGATTGCTCTTCCTAAATCGCTCGAATAGCTGTTCCGCGGGCACCTCCGGCGCCGGGCCAGTGTTTCGAATTTCGAGCATCTTGCTATTCAGCGCGACCGCGATTTTTCCGCCGGAAAAATTGTGGCGTATGGAATTGCTCAGCAGGTTCATCAGCAGGATATCGGCCAGGTCTGCATGAAGATTGACCAATACACTGGGTTGGATGGCACGATCCAGCAACAGCCCCTTCATCTCCAGCAGTTCCCCGACCGACTCAATGGCGTTCTCCAGTTTTGCACTGAGATCCAGGGGTTCGACGGACTGATACTCCCGGTTCTCCAGCTTCGTCAGCAGCGCCAGGGCATTGTTGGTTCTTGATAATCGCTCAACGGACTCGTGGGCCGACATGATCAGCTTAGCCTGTTCATCGGTGATATCTGACTCGAGCAGCAGTTCAAGCTTGCCGCGTATGATGGCCAGCGGTGTCTGCAATTCGTGCGACGCGTTTTCACTAAACTCCTTCAGGGCGCGATAATCGCGAAGCGCCTTGTTGGTCATGGACGTAAGGAAATCGTTCAACTCCACAAACTCACGGGTTTTTGTCGCCGGCAAGACCAACGGCTTCTTTTGTTTCAGGTTGAACGACTGCATCGCCCTGAGGCTGGCGTTGAAGGGCGATAGGATTTTCCGCGAGACAATTACACTGGTTACGGCAACGATGAGCAGCAACGCCAGAAATATCCAGCTCAACGATCGAATTACACCTCTGATGGTCTCTTCAGGCTCCGGCGCAAAACTCCGTGCGGAAATGAGGTAATGTTTGTTCCCGATCCTGTACGATGCTGTTCCCTGGATCTGCCGTTCTGTGCCCTGGAACGCAGAGTGATAGCCCAGGGTATCCCTGGTGTGCAACGGCACGATGGGGCGATCAAAAGAGACTTCGCGAATTGTAACGAACTTTGAATTCAACGAATCAGCAGGCGTGTTTTTCCGCAGGGCTTCGACTGTGTCTTCGATAATACCCCTTACCCTCCTCACCTCTTCCTCATCATTCTCCTGAACGACCGAACGAAACACCAGTACCCCACCGGCCAGCAACACGACGGTTGTGATGCCGAGATACCAGAGGGCAAATTTTTGTACAAGTTTCATTCAATGCGCGTATTGAATTTGTAGCCGACTCCATAAACGGTGCCGACATAATCCTTTCCGCCGGCCTGTCCGATCTTTTTCCGAAGATTTTTTATGTGCTGATAGACAAAGTCGAAGTTCGCGAGGTTATCGGTGTAGTCACCCCAGAGATGAGCGGCGATGGATTGGCGCGTTAATACACGGTTCTTGTTCGTCAACAGGTACACCAACAGGTCGAACTCTTTTCGTGTCAGGTCGAGAGGCTCTCCATGGACGCGGGCGTCCAGCGTTGACGTGTTTACGGATATTTCATTGAACTCGATCACCTCATCGCCTCCGAGGCGCTTTCGGCGATAGAGCGCCTTCAGGCGGGCATGCAGTTCGGGTAAATGAAACGGCTTCGTCAGGTAGTCGTCGGCCCCAGACTCCAGCCCGGCCACTTTATCATCCAGGGCGTTCTTGGCAGAAATGATTAGTACACTCGTATCTTTCCTGTTCTCACGGATAAACCGGAGCAGGTTTAGTCCGTTTCCGTCGGGAAGCATGATATCGAGGACGATACAGTCGTAGGGAAAGGACACAATTTTATCCTGCGCGGAAGCAAACGAATCCACATGTTCGCACACATAGGCTTCTCGCTTGAGGAAGTCCAGGACAGTTTCCGCCAGCTCGTGATTGTCCTCAATGATCAGCACTTTCATCGTGCTGCTAAGTTAGCCCGTTATTCCGGAAAAAACCGAGCGCGGTATCACAACGACGAATGTGCGCGGAATCAATTCAGCATCCACTCGAGTCGCTTGAATGTTTCGTCGTGCGACTGGGCGTTTTCAATATTGCTTTGAATGCTGCGGATCATTTCAGCCGACCTTTCACGCGGATATCCAAACTTCACCGCAAACAGGTTGCAAAGTTTCATCTCCTCGTCGTGGACGGACTTATCCACCGACATCATATGCACCAGGTCGTAGAACTGGTAGAATTTCTCCTTCTTGTCGGCGGGTACCTCGAACGCTACTTTTTCGGGGTTCTGTTGAATCTCTCGCAAACGGCTTTCGCTGATGTTGTTGCGTTTGGCGATCTTCCGCAGGAGATCGTGTTCGACACTGTCAAAATTTCCGTCAACAGCCGCCATTTCGATCAGATTCTTCATATGGCTCCGCGCCGAACCTTTTCCCTGACGGAACAGGCTGAGAATGTCATTAAAGTTCATGGTTTGGTAGGTTTGGGAGGATAAAATTACGGAACCCCGTCGAACCAAACAACGCGAAACCCCGACCTGCCGGGTCAAAAAATCGCCCCCTTTCTCAATCTTTTTTCGACTTCAGCTCCGGAAGGACAAAATCGTCCAGCGGGCTGGGTTCCTTCATCAGCGCTTCAATTTCTTCCACGGTGTTAGGTGCCAGCGTCGAAAGCCGTTCTATTCCATCCTTTGTGATGAGGTAGTCGTCTTCGATCCTCACGGCGATGTTCCACCATTTGGGGTCGCAGTCGGAACCCTCCGGAATATAGATCCCGGGTTCGATGGTGATCACCATATTTTCCTGGAGTACGTCATATTCACCGCGGTCATGTACATCCAGACCGATGTGGTGGCAACACCCGTGCGGGTAAAACCGGCGTGATTGCCTCTCGTCTTTGATTATTCCCAACTCCAGGAGACCTTCACCGATCACCTTCCGGGTTACGTCAGAGAGATCACTAAAATTG
>CAZIAG010000210.1:0-6992 GCA_964537375.1 uncultured Roseivirgaceae bacterium | reverse complement strand
TCGTGATCTTATAGGAACCGTTCCGCTGAAAGGCGATGATCTGGTCTTCGCCGTCGAACTTGCCAAGTTTCTTTCCCCGTCCGTCTTTGTTAAGACGACCCGCAGCCTCATCGTACCAGATATCCATCTTGCCAAGGGTGGACACACCTTCGCGTATCTTGACAACCCTTTTGACCGGGTAATGCGTGATCGTATTTCCTCTCGATCCCCGCCCCTTGACTTCCAATTCGGAAAAATCGTATTCAAATATCTTCTTGCGAGCCTTGCTGGAAGGATTCAGCTTCACTTCCACCACCTCGGCTTCACCGTTGGGGTTTCCAGAGACGTAGTGTATGCGAGAATTGGGGTTGCCCTGCGTGAGATCATATTCCTTGTCGCGGATCACACCAGGTATAGCAAAGCGTTTGGCGAACGTCCGGCCCGACTTTCCATCGGAATAAATGACGTTGTATATCATTCGGTCATCGCCCTTCTTCCACACACCGACGTAAAGAATGTCCTTCCCCATAAAGACCTTCTCCTGCACGCGCGACACCAAGGCTTTACCATCCTTCCTGATCGCAATGACGTCGTCGAGATCGGAGCAATCGCAGACGTACTCATCCTTCCTCGGCAGTCCGTAGCCAACGAAACCGTCGGCCCGGTTTACATAGAGTTTCTGGTTTGTTGCGATCACTTCCGCCGCTGCCACTGCCTGGAAACTGCGCATCTCGGTTTTCCGCTCGCGCCCTTTGCCGTATTTATCCAACAGGTTTTGAAAGTACCCGATGGCGAAATCGGTTAAGTGCTTGAGATTGTGTTGCGTCTCCTTGAGTTGTTTCTCAAGATCCTTGAGCATCTCATCGGCTTTGAACGAGTCGTATTTCGAGATGCGCTTGATCCTGATCTCGGTTAACCTGACAATATCGTCGTTGGTGATCTCGCGGTAGAATTTTTTCTTATGCGGCTTGAGGCCTTTATCGATACGGGCAATCACCTCCTCCCAGGTCTTCGCCTCTTCGATATCGCGGTAGATCCGGTTTTCGATAAAAATCTTTTCCAGCGAGGAGAACAATATCTTCTCCATCAGTTCCGCCCGCTTGATCTCAAGTTCTCCCTTAAGTAAGGCGACTGTCTGGTTCGTGTTGTATTTCAGGATGTCGTTGACACCCATGAATTGGGGCTTGTCATTGACGATCACGCATGCGTTCGGAGAGATCGAAATCTCGCAGTCGGTGAATGCATAGAGCGCTTCCATGGCAATCTCCGGCGACTGTCCCGACTGCAGGTGCACCACGATCTCTACATCACGGGCCGTATTGTCTACCACCTGCTTGACCTTGATCTGGCCTTTTTCGCTGGCCTTCACGATGGATTCCATCAGGGATGATGTTGTTGTAGAGAACGGTATCTCCCTGATAATCAGTGTCTTCTTATCAGCTATATCTATCTTTGCTCTAACTTTGATCTTGCCGCCGCGCTTGCCGTGGTTGTACTCCGAAAAGTCGGCTATTCCTCCCGTGGGGAAGTCGGGATAGATCTTCGGGCTTTTCCCTTTCAATACATCGATCGACGCTTTGATCAGTTCGCAGAAGTTGTGCGGGAGTATTTTAGTAGAAAGGCCTACGGCAATCCCCTCCACGCCCTGGGCCAGCAAAAGCGGGAATTTTACGGGAAGGGTTACGGGTTCCTTTTTCCGGCCGTCGTAGGAGAGCTGCCACTCGGTAGTTTGCGGGTTGTAAACAACCTCGAGGGCAAATTTGGAAAGGCGTGCTTCGATGTACCTGGGCGCCGCCGCGCTATCGCCCGTGCGGATGTCTCCCCAGTTGCCCTGGGTCTCGATCAATAAGTCCTTCTGGCCGATATTGACGATCGCCTCACCGATCGCCGCATCTCCGTGCGGGTGGTATTGCATCGAGTGGCCGATGATGTTCGCCACCTTGTTGAAGCGTCCATCGTCCATCTCCTTTAGGGAATGCATGATGCGGCGCTGCACGGGTTTGAGCCCGTCTTCAATCCTGGGGACCGCACGCTCGAGAATTACGTACGATGCATAATCAAGAAACCAGTTTTGGTACAGGCCATCCAGGGCCACGGAATGCACCGCGTCCTCCCCTGCGCCCTCACCATTCGATTTACCTTTGGTTGTAACAATCGCCGGCTTCTTAACGGGTTCCTTCTTCTTTTTGGCCATTGTCTATTATTAACTTCACACTTAGCTCAACATTCAAAATACTACGCCACCGCTTCGTCCGGCTGCGTTTCCAGTTCAATCTTCTCCTCCGTCTCTCGTTCAACCTTGTCCAGTTCAATGCGAAGGTTGTCGATGATAAACTCCTGTCGCACCGGCGTATTTTTACCCATATAAAACTCGAGTATCTTGTGGAGGTTCTGATCGTGCAACAATACCGGTTGCAGTCGGATGTCTTCACCGATGAAGTGCCCAAACTCCTCTGGCGAAATCTCTCCCAGTCCTTTAAATCGCGTAATTTCGACTTTCCCCTCCAGCGTCTTCATGGCACGTTGCTTCTCTTCTTCGCTATAGCAATAGATCGTCTGCTTTTTGTTTCGCACCCGGAACAACGGCGTCTCCAGGATGAAGACGTGGCCCGCCTTCACGAGGTCCGGGAAAAATTGAAGGAAGAAAGTCATCAACAACAGGCGGATGTGCATACCATCGACGTCGGCGTCGGTAGCGATAATGACCTGATTGTAGCGCAACCCCTCGAGGCCGTCCTCAATGTTCAGCGCGTGTTGAAGTAGATTGAACTCTTCGTTTTCGTATACCACCTTCTTGGTCAGGCCGAAACAGTTGAGGGGTTTTCCGCGGAGGCTGAACACGGCTTGAGTCTCGACATCGCGCGACTTCGTAATTGATCCGCTGGCCGAATCGCCTTCAGTGATAAATATCTGGCTGTTCTTTCCTTTCTCGCTCTTGTCGTCAAAGTGATAACGGCAATCGCGCAACTTGCGGTTGTGGAGGTTTGCCTTTTTGGCGCGTTCATTGGCGAGTTTCTTGATGCCGGCGATTTCCTTGCGTTCGCGTTCCGACTGGGTGATGCGTTTCAACAACGCATCCGCCGTCGCTGCGTTCTTGTGCAGGTAGATTTCAAGTTCCTTTGCCACAAAGTCGCTGACATAGGTCCGCACAGCCGGTCCATCCGGCGCCATGTTGAGCGACCCCAATTTTGTCTTTGTCTGCGACTCGAATACGGGTTCCTGAACACGAACGGCGATAGCGCCGATCACGCTGGCGCGGATGTCGGCAGCGTCGAAATCTTTCTTATAGAATTCGCGAACCCCCTTTACGATGCCTTCGCGAAATGCGGCGAGGTGAGTACCTCCCTGTGTGGTATGCTGGCCGTTGACGAACGAATAATATTCTTCACCGTACTGGTTGCCATGCGTTAACGCCACCTCGATGTCGTTGCCCTTGAAGTGCATGATCGGGTAACGAATCTCCTCCGGGTTCGTCTTCTGCCTGAGGAGGTCGAGAAGCCCGTCTTTTGAATAAAACTTCTTTCCGTTGAAGTTGATGGTCAGCCCCGCATTCAGGAAAGCGTAGTTCCACATCAGGTCTTCCAGGTACTCCGGAATGAAATGATAGTGCTTGAACATGGTGTTGTCCGGTTCGAACTCCACCAGCGTACCGTTCTTTTCGCTGCTTTTGCTTTGACGTGGGTCGTTTACCAGAATACCTTTCTTGAACTCGGCCAGTTTCGTGTGCCCGTCGCGGAAAGCCTGGACTTTAAAATAATTCGAAAGGGCGTTGACGGCTTTCGTACCCACACCATTCAATCCCACCGACTTCTGGAACGCCCCGGAATCGTATTTCGCGCCCGTGTTGATCTTCGAGACCACGTCGACGACTTTGCCCAATGGAATCCCTCGACCATAGTCTCGAACCACTACACGCGATTCGGTGATGGTAACGTCGATCACTTTTCCATACCCCATCATGTGCTCATCGATACAGTTGTCGATGACCTCTTTCACCAACACGTAGATTCCATCATCTCTTGACGAGCCGTCGCCCAGTTTACCGATGTACATACCCGGTCGCAGGCGAATATGTTCACGCCAGTCAAGCGACTTTATGCTGGCCTCATTGTATTCCAATGACGGCCCCGAAGCAGCATTTTTTGCCATACTCTTTATTTGGATAATCCGAAGGACAAACAGTCTAAAAAGTCAACCGTAGTCAGCCTAAAAAATGCGAATCAATGCGAATAACGCCATTTTTCAAGTCACCACAATAGAATGAACACAGCACACGCCTGCAAAATTTCATTAATAGACATCCCTTAATGCGTTGATTTACAACAACTAGAAATGCCTCTTTCAAACCAGTCGTTTAAAGAAAATTTTTTGATAGATCAGGTAAAACGGCCATGCCAGAGCCCACGCCGCAATCAATATTATGCCGCCGTAAACGAAATAGGGCAGTCGCGATGCGTCGTAATATTCACCACTGTTGAAGAGGGCGATGATACTTACCGAGATAATGAAGAAGATATTGAAGGTCATGATCAACCCGTGAAACCAGGCCCGGAATGCCTCCGACTTCGCGTAGAACGTACTGATCACATACACCAACACATTGATCAACAAAAACACGACGGTAAGGCCATAGAAAAGAGTTTCACGATGGATAACCGTCTGTTTCCCGGCCTCAACGCCGATCACGACCTCTTCCCGTCGCCACGCCGCATAGGCGTAAAGGAGGGCGCCAAACAACGCCAATACGGAAGTAAACCAGGCAGCCCTCAAAATCTTCAATCCCATTGCAATTCACTAAATTTACATGCAAATAAAGGGAAAAAAGTGCCGTGAAATTAGATCCCATTGTATTATCCATCCCGATTTTCTTTGTGCTGATTGGGATCGAGCTCCTGGTCGAGCGTTTTACCAACAAAAAGCTTTATCGTCTGCCTGACGCCATTGCCAACCTCAGCTGCGGGATCACTTCACAGCTGTCCGGTCTTTTCCTGAAGCTTTTCTCCATCACCATCTACCAATACATGTTCGAGCATTGGGCTCCCTTTGTTCTTGAGCGAAGCGTCTTGTATTGGGTTGCCCTGTGGCTGCTTGTGGACCTGGCCTACTACTGGGCGCACCGGATGAGTCACGAGGTCAATCTCTTTTGGGGTGGTCACGTGGTTCACCACCAAAGCGAAGATTACAATCTTTCGGTAGCCTTGCGGCAGAGCTCGCTCCAGGTTATTTGGACCTTCGGGTTCGCGCTCCCCATTGCACTGCTCGGGTTTAACACATTCGATTTTGCATTGGTCTCGTCATTGAACACCCTTTATCAGTTTTGGATCCACACCGAAACCATTAACAAGTTACCGCGATGGGTCGAGTTCATTTTCAACACCCCCTCCCACCATCGGGTTCACCACGGTCGGGATCCGAAGTATATTGATAAGAACCACGCCGGATCACTGATCATCTGGGATCGTATTTTCGGGACGTTCCAGGAAGAGGAAGAACGGCCCACCTACGGCATCACAAAACCAATCAACAGTTGGAACGCTGTGTGGGCTAACTTCAGCCATTATGCGGAGATGGGGAAAGACCTGAAGCGAATTCCAAAATGGACCGATCGTGTTCGTTATCTCTTCAAGAAACCAGGATGGTTGCCCGATTATATGGGGGGATATCGGCCAGCTCCGGACGTCGATAAGCAAACCTATCGCAAATACGATACGCCCGGATATATGGCATTGAACGGATACGTGCTGTTTCAATTCGTTCTTTGCCTTATCGGAACCGCCTTATTCCTTTCAAATCACCGCAATCTCAACCTTGCCCTCCTGGATAAGTTTTTTATATCCAGTCTGATCGCTGTGGTCGTGGTGAACTGTGGCGTCCTCTTCGAACAACGCACATGGGTAAAGTGGGCCGAGTGGGCACGCATCGTCCTCTACCCCACCATCCTGATTGTACTCACTTATGTCAATCAATGGCCCGGGTGGCTGTATAGTTTGGCCGTTGCCTATTTTGTCGTTTCCTTTGCGTGGTTCTATTCACTTCAGAAAACAGATGCAACGGTTCAGGTGGCGTAGTCTGTGTTGGCTCGTGGTATTTTTTCTCGGTTCATGCGGAAAGCCTGCGCCTAAACTTCACGGCATCGATTTGCAGAAATGGAAGGCAGATCGAAGCGGGTGCCTGGGCGACCGGTTGCCTATGGCGGATACCTTGTTGGCACAGCGTCAAAAAATGCTGGCCCTGGATGAGTTGGATATTGTCCGCATTCTCGGCAAACCCGACCGCAAAGAACTCTACAGGCGCAACCAGAAGTTTTATCATTACTTCCTTGAACCTTCACCCGATTGTAAGGGTGGCGATTCCGTCGCGATGAAACTCGTGATTCGGTTCAATGCTGTTGGACTGGCAAAAGAGATCTTGATCGAACGACGGGACGGTTAGCGGGTTCAGCAAGTCGTTCCTCGTCAATCCTTGTTGTTGTTCCTGATCTTGTTCCGGGGCTTCTTTGTGTTCGGGGATTTCTAACCTCACCAATAAAGACGACATTTTCGCCCGACGGAAAACTTTCCGTTCCGGGTTCATTGTCCGGATTTCGTCAACCTCTCGTTCGCTGGCGGTTTGATTTCTGGCGGGATATGCTGACTGTCGACTCTCCCCGAATAACCCTATATTTGCTGACGAAAATTCCACTTATGAAGAACATCGCAGTCATCGGCTCGGGCACCATGGGCAACGGCATTGCTCATGTGTTCGCGCAACACGGTTATCCGGTACAGTTGATCGACATTTCGGAGGAAGCGCTCAAAAAAGCGCTCGCAACCATTGAAAAGAATCTTGATCGCCAGCTGGCCAAACAAGTCATCACCGACGAGACCAAAGCATCGACTCTTAAGAATATCACCACCCATACAGATCTGCACCGTGGTGTCAAGTCCGCCGACCTGGTCGTGGAGGCAGCAACAGAAAACACCGAACTAAAACTGAACATCTTCAGGGATCTTGACAACTCCTGTCCGGCAGGA
>CAZIAG010000209.1:0-7048 GCA_964537375.1 uncultured Roseivirgaceae bacterium | reverse complement strand
AGCATTTTCGCGTTCGACCGTCGCCGGGTAATAGAACATCGAGGGGTTGATCGAATCGTCAAACAAGTTGCCTTCTGAGTCTCTTACTGGTGTAATGGGTGCCTGCGCAACCAGCTGCAGCGGAGTTGCAAAGGCATTGTCTGTCGACAAGCGGTTGTTAATGGATTTAGCAATGTTCACATTCAGGCCAAACTTCAGTTTGTCGGAAGCCTGATGATCGATATTCAACCGTCCCGAAAGCCGCTTGAAAGCGTTACCGATAAGAATGCCGTCCTGATCGGTATAGCCTCCGCCGAAATAGAAGGTAGTCTTTTCAGATCCTCCGCTCGCTGTGAGATCGAAAGAGGAGAAATTTGCTTTCTGAAACGCTTCACGTTCCCAATTGGTATTGGTCTCGTGGTTTCTCCAGTCTGTACCGCCAGAAAGGAAGTCCATTGTTTCTTCAATGTATTCGAGCCACGATCCTGCGTAGTCAGCCGGGTTATTGATCGGATCATAACCATCAGCCAGGTCGTTATTGTACGCCGATTCCCTCATGAGCTCGACGTATTGTTGCGCATTCAGAAACTCGCGGTGCCGCGTCGGCTTGCTAGAACCATATTGGAAGTTTGCGGTGAATTTGGTTTTCCCTGCCTGGCCTCGATTGGTCGTAATGAGGACAACGCCGTTTGCGCCCCTCGAACCGTAGAGTGCAGATGCAGAGGCATCTTTCAACACTTCGATCGATGCGATGTCGTTGAAGTTGAGATCGGCCAAAGCGTTGGTGGCGGCGTCATTACTCGAAAGGTTGTCGGTATTGATGATCATCCCGTCAACCACGTAGAGCGGCTCATTACCCGCGGAGATTGACGACGATCCGCGAACGCGGACATTTATTCCCTGTCCAAGCTTCCCGTTTTGCGTCGTGACAAGCACGCCCGCTGCACGACCCTGCATGGCTTGTTCAAAAGACGTAACGGCAAGATTTTGAATTTTTTCCCCGCTCACCTGGGCGATGTTGCCCGTCACGTCATGCTTGATCTGCGTTCCGTAGCCCACCACCACCACCTCGGTTAGTTCCGTGATGTCGATTTCCATCATCACATCAACGCGGGTTCGGTTGGTGATGTCCACTTCGGTGGTCTTGAAACCAATAAATGAGAAAACCAGGGTGTTATTTCCTGGCGGGACGTTGATTGCGAAGTTACCGTCTGTGTCACTCGTCGTGCCGATCGTCGTGCCCTTGACGACGATGCTCACCCCTGGGGCAGGAGCCCCGTCCTCTGCAGACGTAACCTTGCCGGAGATACTTCTCTCCTGTGCGTAGGCGGGTACAAGCAAAAGCATCCCCACCACAATGGTTAGTAGGCATTTCTTCATAGGATTGAGAGTTAGGTTATTGATCTTCTATGAAGATAGCTAAATCTTATGTGAATGGTCTAGAATTTATTTGGAAAATTGAGAATTGGGACAAGAACATCCCATAAAAAGGGTTATTAGTATGCGCGCACGAGCTTGCCCTCCATGTAGTTCACGTAGGACCTGTTAACCACTTTCATACCCCCCGGAGTAGGGTAATCGCCCGTGAAGTACCAGTCACCCGAGTGATTGGGGCACGCCTTATGAAGATTTTCAACCGTTTGAAAGACAACCTGAAGTTCAGCTTTCATTCCAACTGGTTTGACGATCTCGGCAATGCGCGCGGAGATTTCTTCATCCGAAAACTGATCGTAAAGCTGCTTTACAAAATTCTGTTGTTTTTGATGGCCCCGGGCGCGGGTACATTGTTCGTACACTTCACCGAGGAGATAGTCCTTGCCCTGCTCTTTCAGCAGGCTTATCATCGCGCGGAATGCGACAAAATCTCCCATTCGGCTCATATCAATTCCGTAACAATCCGGATAGCGAATTTGCGGGGCGGAAGAAACTACAACGATCTTCTTCGGTTCGAGCCGGTCGAGCATTTTCAGAATGCTTTTTTCCAGGGTGGTTCCGCGCACAATCGAATCATCGATCACGACGAGCGTGTCCTTTCCTTTCATCAGAACCTCGTATGTGGTGTCGTATACGTGTGAGACCATTTCGTCGCGGTGATCATCGTCGGTAATGAAGGTGCGTAACTTGACATCCTTCACAACGAGTTTCTCGATCCTCGGTCGAAACGATAATATATCTTCAAGGGAATCTACTGTTGGCTTACCATCGATGATGATCTCCTTTTGTTTGCGAATAAGGTAGTCTTCAATACCAGCCATCATGCCGTAGAACGCTGTCTCGGCTGTGTTGGGGATATAGGAGAAAACCGTGTTCTTCAAGTCGAAGTTGATGGCCCGAAGTACCTGAGGTACCAGGAGCCGTCCAAGCTGTTTCCGTTCACGGTAGATATCCGGATCGTTACCCCGGGAGAAGTAGATTCGCTCGAAACTGCACGACTGTTTCTTTCCGGGTTTGAGCACCTGATGCTGACCGAACTCTCCGTTTTTTGAAATGATCAGTGCATGACCGGGGAGGATCTCATCTATTTGCGAATAACTCACATTAAAAGCGGTCTTGATGGCAGGTTTTTCACTGGCCACCACGACGACTTCATCGTCTGCATAGAAATATGCGGGGCGTATGCCGTTCGGGTCACGGACGACAAACGCGGAACCTGAACCGGTCAGTCCGGCCATGGTATACCCACCATCGAAATCTTTGCAAGCCCTTTGGAGGACGCGGTGAAGATTGAGCTCATTCTCAATGATGTCGGAAACCTCGCGATTGGAGTACCGATCCTTGTATCTCTCGAACAGCGTCTGCACTTCTTCATCAAGGAAGTGTCCGATCTTTTCCATCACCGTCACGGTGTCAACCTTTTCTTTCGGGTGCTGCCCAAGATTGACGAGGATGTCAAACAATTCGTCAACATTGGTCATGTTGAAATTTCCAGCCATGACCAGGTTCCGGCTTCGCCAGTTATTTTGCCGCAGGAACGGATGTACGTTCTCAATACTGTTCAATCCGTGCGTACCGTAGCGCAAGTGCCCAAGCCACAGTTCCCCCGAAAAGGCAACATTTTCCTTTAGCCAGTGTTCGTCACGAAACTTTTCTTTTCCGGCTTTCTGAGCTTTGCGATATTTTTTGCTGATTTTCTTGAAAAGGTCGGCGACCGGCTGTGGCTTTACCGAACGATATCTGCTGATGTAACGGCGGCCCGGTTCAATATCGATCTTGATGTTGGCGACGCCCGCTCCGTCCTGGCCCCGATTGTGCTGTTTTTCCATCAGGATGTACATCTTATGCATGGCATAGGTGGGGCCGTACTTCTCAATATAATAGGAAAGTGGCTTCCGCAATCGAATGAGGGCTATTCCACACTCGTGGAGGATCTGGTCGCTCATAAGAGTTCCGTTATCGGTTTCAGTACGCGTTGACTGTCCCGGAACAAACTTTTCAACCAAAAAATTCTGGGCAATCTCAAAAGCCAACCGTTCCCTGAAAGTTTATAGTGCAAAGGTAGTTTTATTAATCCATCCCATCAACAGGCCTGGGACAAAGAACAACGCTACAGCAAGGATAACGAGAATGAGACCAAAATAATTTAGATATGTCTGGGTTGGGATGCCGGGAATAGTCTCGCCGGGCCCGGTCGGTCGAAGGAATTGGTAGTAGGGGATCCGGAGATAGTAGAATAGTGAAACTACCGTGTTAAGGAGGCCGATTGCCAGGAGCCAAACGAGGAGGGGATTGCCGGTTAGGCGGTAGGCTTCCCAAAGGGCGGAAAACACAAAAAGTTTGGCGGTAAATCCCGCTGTGGGAGGGAGCCCAGTCAGGGATACAAAACCAACCAGGATCACAACGGAAGCAACAGGAAAGGCATTTCCCTTGCCGGCGTGTGCCGGGACTGTCAGTATACCCATCCCTTCGAAAAACTGCAGGCAGGCAAACACCGCGAAATTTGCGATCAAATAAACCGATGCGTAGAAAATAAGGCCATGGATTCCCTGGGGCAGAAATGCGACGAGCCCCACTAACATAAAACCCGACTGCGCTATGGATGAGTACGCCATAAGGCGCTTTGGATCAGACTGTCGGAGAGCGGCGAAGTTACCTACCGTTATAGTTAGCAGCGCGATAATACCCATGATCGATTGCCAGTCGAAAGGAGATTGCGAAAATGTATTGATTCCAAGAACAAAACGAATCAAAACGCCGAAGCCCGCAAGTTTTGGAACAACGGAAAAAAAGGCCATGACTGGAATGGGCGAGGCCGTGTAAACATCGGGTGCCCATAAATGCATGGGCGCCGCGGCGATCTTAAAGAGGAAACCCGACAGCACCAGAAGTCCGGCTACCCAAATGATTGGTGCGGTGTTAGATGCGAGGGTCTCGGTAAAACGAGGATCAGCGAGGTCGAGGGTCCCTGTGATCCCGTATAATAGCGAAAACCCGTACAACATTGTTGCAGATGACGCCGCCCCAAAGAGGAAATATTTCATGCTTCCCTCGCTAGCGGGGCGATTGAACAAGAATCCAGCGAGGGCATAACTGCCGATAGAAACTAGCTCGAGAGCCATAAAGATCATCACGAAATGATTGCTCATAGCAAGGATATGGGCTCCCAAAACTACGGCCGACAGGATAGTGAAATAAGCGGATGATTTCTTCAGGGCTTTCGTAGATAGAAGACAAGTGAAAATGGCTGCGCAGTCAATCAGCAGCCGCAACCATACCGACAAGCCGTCATGGCGTAGCATACCTCCAAAAAGGGGAATCGTATCCAGGTGACCGGTAACCAGAAAAACCGCGGACATCCCGACGCCGAGTATCGTAGTTACGAGGAAAATGCGATGGCGCTGGGTAAAAAATGAAAGGAGAATGAGTGCGACGAAGCAACTGGCAAGTGCCACTTCCGGCTTAAATTGCCGAAGGCTTTCTTGAATTGTGTCGAGATGTTCATTCCAGGTTGCGTCCATCTCAGAACGTTAAGCTTTTTGCCAGTGAAAGGACGGACTTTGTGAAATTCTCGGCGAAGGGATTTACCCAGTTCAGTAATGGCTGTGGGATAATTCCCAGTACGAACGATATCAGGGCGAGTGGGATCAGGGTTGCATATTCGCGCGGCCTGAGATCGTAAAGTTGTTTTTCCTGAATACCGCCTTTGACATTGAATGGGCCAAAGAACATTCGCTGCAACGTCCAGAGAAAATATGCGGCGCCTAGCGCCAGTCCCAGTGTTGCTATTACGGCATAGCTTTCGTGAATAAGTCCGTTAGCTGAATTGGATTTAAATGCGCCGAGGAACACCATGATCTCTGCGATAAACCCGGAAAATCCTGGTAAGCCCATCCCGGCGAAAAACGCGATAAGCATGACGGTAAAAAACGCCGGTACTCTCGAGGCGAGACCTGAATAATGTCCGATCATGCGGTCATGGGTCCGGTCGTAGAGTACACCCGCCAGGAGGAAAAGCATCGCAGAAATAACGCCGTGGCTCACCAGCTGATAGATCGCGCCCGCCACACCTTCTGTGGTCATGGAGGCTAGCCCCAACAACACAAAGCCCATATGCGAGACAGAAGAATAGGCGATCAATCGCTTGATGTCCTTGCTTGCCATGGCGTTCAACGCTCCATAGATGATAGAAATGACACCAAGCAATGCCACCACGCCGGCAAGTGCTGTTGCGGCTTCAGGAAAGATCGGATAGGCTATCCGCAGCAGACCATAGGCGCCGATCTTGAGCAGTAGGGCGGCCAAAACTACTGAGACGGGTGTTGGTGCTTCAACGTGCGCGTCAGGCAACCAGGTGTGCAGTGGAACGGAGGGAAGCTTTATAACGAAACCAATAAAAAGGAGCACAAAAGCCATCTTTCGAGCGGGTACGCCGCCTATGATAAAGGCGTTGTTGGGATCGAGGATCGCGTTCGAGATAAAGTTCAATGGGTTGCTCATATGGAGCAGATTGAATGTATGCACGAGCTGACCCGGCGTGGAAGGGTCGTCGACCGAAAGATACAGTGCGATCATGACGATCAGGATCAATATCGAGCCCAACAGGGTGTACAAAAAGAACTTAATGGACGCATACTCCCTGCTCTTTCCTCCCCAGATGCCGATTAAAAAGAACATCGGGAGAAGCATGAATTCGAAGAACAAGTAGAATAGTAGGAAATCCAGCGCGGTGAAAGTTCCGATAATGGCGGCGTTCAGGATCAGAAGGAGAATAAAATATCCTTTGACATTTTTTTCAATACCGAATGATGACACGGTTACCACAAGCATAATAAACACGGAGAGCACTACAAGGGGCATGCTCAATCCGTCCACGGCCAGAAAATATTCCGCCTTGAGAAGCCCCCATGACCCTAGATCAAGAGTGATCCATGGTTTACGTTCAATCAGTTGAAGTCCGTCGGCGACACTGAAAACCGAGACGCCATAAATAACGAGGGTCAACTGTAACAGCGAAGTCGCCAGGCTAATGTACCTAAATGCGCGGATAGATGTTCCTGGAATGAACAAGGCTACCACTGCTGTGATCAGAGGTGTGAAGATAAGGGCAGAAAGTAAGTACTGATGCATCCTTTGATGTTGCGCTTAACGAAGGGACTTGAAGGTTTGCCGAGTTCGCTCTAATCCAGCGTCGAAATTAGGAAAATAATGATTGCGAGAATTGCCCATGATATATAATGCTGAATTTTCCCCCCTTGAAAACTTCGAACAAACGCCCCGACGGCGGCTGCGATGCGAGCTACTCCATTGACCAGTCCGTCCACAATCACACGGTCTGCCCACGCGACGATATGCGAGATTGTCGCCGTTGTGTATGCTACTGCGTGAATCATGCCGTCGATCCATTTCTTGTCTATATATGTTGCGGCGGATGCGCCGGATGTCACCAATGCCCCAAACGTTCGTTGGTAGAGGTTATTGAGGTACAACGACTGCTGAAAAAACACGCTGCCCATCGGTGCACGGTTTCGAAACACAAAGAATGCGAGGACAACGGCTCCGAGTCCCCATACAATTGAAAAAAAGGTCACTCCCCAATTGCTCATTGGGCCTGTCCAAAGCCAACCGCTTGGAT
>CAZIAG010000208.1:0-7073 GCA_964537375.1 uncultured Roseivirgaceae bacterium | reverse complement strand
AATCATTAATTTCTTTAGCTTCTCATCGACGTTCTCAGGATATCCGAATTCAATTCTCTCATCACCAACCGCCGGGACTATTCGAATACGGCCTTTTCCATCAATATTCAACTCGGTAATCTGTGCTTTCCAAAACTCATCCTTCCTGATCTTGTCCACCAATTGCATCAGTGCCGCGCCGTTCGGGTCGTCGCTGATATGGTTATTTACCAATAGCTTGCCGACATATTTTCCGGTCATAAGCATCACACGAGCGGTAAAGCGGTCCGACACCGGCATGATCGTACCATCTTCGGCTACGTAACCGTCCGTTCCATCATTCCTCGTGAGTCGAACCACCGGACGACGCAGCTCTACCCGCGCGGTAATGTTTCCTTTCAAATCGCTATAGATCTCCGCGTCCTTAATAAAGGGATCGCGCTTTATCCTTTCCTCGAGTGTCTTTAGACTAAGGGCGCTTATGCTCACCCCAATAAGGTTCTGTCGATCAACCTCCATCAGCTTGTGGATGTCGGACTCTTCCAAAAAATAGTTCTCCTCGTTGTTTACAATCTCCACATTGATATTCCGAACCCCTATATCGCGCTTTGATCTTTCGCGAAAGGCGATCAAGCCAAATATCACGATCAGCACCGCCAACCACCTCAGCTCATGCCGTATGTTAATCCTAAGCTTCATACCTTTCCTTGAGCATCTTCTGAATAGGTTCAACCAACGTATCAATATCTCCCGCCCCCATCGTTGTGAGGACCTCTATATCCATCTGTTCAAGTTCCGTCAACAGGTCATCCTTTTGACACCTTTTCTTAACGGGGCTGGTCACCTCCCTGAGAATCATGTCGGCGTCGACACCGGGGATAGGCAACTCGCGTGCCGGGTATATATCCATCAACAATAACTCATCGGCCAGGCTGAGGCTCTTTGAAAAGCCCGAGGCGAAGTCACGTGTCCTTGAATAAAGGTGTGGCTGAAACACTACCGTGAGCTTTTTCCCAGGGTACATCGACTTCATCGAAGTTAGGAATGCGCTGATCTCCGTGGGATGATGCGCATAGTCGTCAACGTAAACCACACGCTCGGACTTCACGATGTACTCAAATCGTCGTTTCACCCCGCGGAACGATTCCAACGCGTGAGCAATGGCCGAAAAACCAACGCCACAGTGGTAGGCGGCGACCGCTGCGGCGATGGCATTCTCGATATTATGAAAACCGGGGACACCGAGCTTGACGTGCTCGACCGCTCCAAAACCATGGAGGTCGAATTCAAAAAATCCGCTCATTGCGGTGATATTGCCGGCAAAAAATTGTCCCCGGCTCATGCTGTAGATGTTCTTATTAACGCGGGCCGACTGTTTCGTCAAATGTTCCGCTACGGATTCGTGAACGATCAACTGGCCTCCCTCCTGAACCTGATCAATAAAATCCCTGAACGACTTGACGACACTGGCATGATCGCCATAGATGTCCAGGTGATCGGGGTCCGCCGACGTCACGATGGCCACCCTGGGGAAAAGCGTAAGGAATGACCTATCAAACTCATCTGCCTCCGCAACAACAATTGTATTATCGCCGACCTCTCCCTCCATGACCAGGTTCGATTGGTAATTGGCGGTAATACCCCCAAGGAACGCAACCATATTTTTACCGGCCGTCTTCAGTATGTGTGCCACCATTGAAGACGTTGTAGTTTTCCCATGCGTCCCGGCAACCGCTACCGTGAAATAGTTCCGGGAAATCATACCCAGCAACTCCGATCGTTTTACAATGCGGTATCCCCTCTCTTTCAGGAATGTCAATTCCTTATGGTCAACCGGTACAGCGGGAGTATAAACCACGAGTGTATTTTCCTTATTCTCGATCACGGCCGACGGAATCCGCGCAACGTCGTCATCGTAATGAATACCCATCCCCTCCTGTTCGAGTGTCGTTGTCAGTCGCGTTGTCGTGCGATCATATCCATATATCGTCACGCCCTTGCGTGCAAACCACCGGGCAAGTGCGCTCATCCCGATACCCCCGATTCCAACAAAATAGATAATATGGTATTGTTCCAACTTCACGATGCGCGTTTGATTATCAGTTTCTCAATTTCGTTCACAATATCCTCAGCAGCCGATGGCTTTGCCAGTCTTGAAATGTTCACGCTCAATCGGTGAGCACGCTGCTCATCGAACAGGAGTTTCAGCGCTTCATCGACCAGATTTTTCCTGGCGTCTTTATCGGTCACTAATACCTCGGCGTCCTTTTCCACAAGGGCCATCGCGTTCTTCGTCTGGTGATCTTCCGCTACATTCGGCGACGGGACCATGATTGTCGGCTTGCCTGCAATGCAGAGTTCCGATACCGCCAATGCGCCTGACCGTGAAATAACCACGTCGGCCGCTGCATAGGCCAAATCCATTTCCTTCAAGAACGCATGAAGCCTTATACGACGAACGTCAAAACGTTGAAGCTGGTCGCGATAAGAATCATAATAGAACTTTCCGGTTTGCCAGATCAGCTGGACATCTGCATCAATCAGTTTTTCGATACCGCCAAGCACACTCTCGTTGATGGTCCGCGCGCCCAGGCTTCCGCCGATAACCAGGAGGGTCTTGGCTGACTGAACGAAGCCGAAGTGAGCCAGGGCCTTCTCCCGTTTACCTTCCAGAGACAAGATGTCTTTCCGAACCGGGTTACCAGTCAACACGATCTTATCTTTCGGAAAGTATTTCTCCATACCATCGTAGGCAACGCAGATGCGGCTCGCCTTTTCGGCAACCTGTTTATTGGCGAGTCCAGCAAACGAATTCTGTTCCTGGATGACGGTCGGGATACCCGCTCGCGTTGCGGCGATCATGATCGGACCGCTGGCGTATCCACCCGTGCCGATTACCGCGTGCGGCTTATACCTTCGAATGATCCCGCTCGCGGTAGCAAAACTCACAAGCAATTTCACCGGGAACAAAAGGTTCGAAAGTGAAAGCTTCCGCTGCAATCCACTTATCCACAGGCCGATGATTCGATATCCCGCCTCGGGCACACGCGTCATTTCCATTTTTCCTTTGGCGCCGACAAACAGGATTTGCGCATCCTGATGACGCTCCCGAAACGCGTTCGCGATTGCGATCGCTGGAAAAATATGGCCACCCGTGCCGCCGCCGCTGATGATGAGTCGATATGGTTGCTGTGTACTCAAGCTGCCTGTGCTGAAACGTTCTTATTTTCTTTCGTGTCACTGGGTGCATGGCGCTCCCACATTTGATCCTGTTCACCGCGGCTGACACTCAATACGATGCCAATAGCCAGCCCGGTAAAAACCATAGATGTACCGCCCATGGAAATAAATGGCAGCGGTTGTCCGGTGATTGGGCCGAGCCCGACAACCACACCCATATTGATCATCGCCTGACATACGATGTCGAAACACAGCCCCGCTGACAATAATCCCCCAAATGCACGTTCACTGTTATATGCAGCTTTCATTCCGCGATGAAGCAGTATAAGATATAGCGCAAGCACCACGATACCTCCCATCAATCCGTATTCTTCAATGAGAATCGCAAAGATGAAGTCCGCATAAGGGTTCGGCAAAATGTTTCGTTGGTCGCTGTTTCCCGGGCCCTTTCCCGTAAGACCACCCGTTGCAATGGCGATGAACGAGTGCTTGGCCTGAAATTGAGGTTCCTTTTCGCCCTTGACATAGGCTATGAAATCCTTCACGCGCGTTATCGTCGTTCCACCGCGAACACCAAACTTGAACGCAAGAGCTCCGAAGAGAACGCCCACGAACAACAACATGGCCAGGTACTTCATGGGGACGCGGCCAATGAACATGATGAGCATGCACGTTACGAGCAAAAGAATTGCCGATGACATGTTGGTGAGCGCAATGAGTCCACAGATCGTTCCGCACCAGAACAGCATCGGGATCAAAGACTCCTTAATGTCATCAATGTTTTGCTGACGCTTGGACAACATGCTCGCAAGATTCACGATGAGGGCCAGGCTTGCGAAATCGGACGGTTGAAACGATCCGACGATCGGCACTTCAATCCAACGAGCTGCCTCGTTGATGGTCGTCCCATGAATAAAGGTGTAAATCAACAGCGGAACACTTGCGTATAGAGCGAACCGCGACAATCGCGAGTAGTAGCGGTAATCAACCTTGTGTGCAAACCACATTGCGAAAAGCCCGACGATCACGTGCAGCGTGTGTTTCAGCAGGTACGCCTCCGGGCTTTTCGTTTGACTGAACGCCAGCGTGCCAATGGAACTGTAAACCACCAGAATACTGATCATCGACAAGGCGAAAACAACCGCCCATATGACACGGTCACCCTGCAGGTTCGAATCGGCCCATTCTTTCAGTTTGTTCATATCGGTTGTTTTTCAATTTCCTCTTTGAGTTCTTTCACGGCGCTTCTAAACTGGTCGCCACGATCCTCATAATTTTTGAAAAGGTCAAAACTTGCACATGCCGGCGAAAGCAATACGACATCACCCGAAGCAGCCGCCTCTAATGCCATTCTGACCAATTCCTTGACGTTCTGTGTTTCCATTACTTTCGGAACGACACCGTCGAAGGCATCTTTCAACTTCGAATTATCCTTACCTAAACAGATCAACGTCTTAACCTTCTTCCGAACTTCCGCTTTGATAATGTGGTAGTCATTGCCCTTGTCGATCCCACCCGCTATCCACACAATAGGCTGATGAAAACTTCCCAATGCATACACTACCGAATCCACGTTGGTCGCTTTGGAATCGTTAATAAATTCGATTCCTTTTATTGTCCCGACCGATTCCAATCGATGGGGCGCATTCACGAAAGTCCTGAGTCCCTCACGTATAGCTTCCACGGGTACTCCGGCAAGTACCGCTCCTGAGACCGCCGCCATCGTATTGATGAGGTTGTGAGGTCCGCGTAGCGTCGTATCCTCCTGCCGGATCTCGAACTGCTTATCACCAAACAGGAAACTCATCGTGGTTCCGGTGGCAATAGCCGATGCGTCGGCATTGGAACCAAGGCTCACAGGCACTTTTTTTGGCGCAACGGCGTGTTTCCGGATTTCAGAATCGATCATCGTGTCATCAGCGTAATACACAAAATGTTGTTCGTGCCTCATGCTACGGATCAGTCGGAACTTCGACGCAACGTAGTTTGCTAGCTCATAGTTATACCGGTCCAAGTGATCCGGTGTAATATTGAGCAGGATCGCGATGTCGGGTGCAAACGTATCAATTCCATCCAACTGGAAGCTGCTCATCTCCAGCACATACCAATCGTTAATCCCCTGGGCCACTTGTCGTGCCAGACTAAATCCTACATTGCCGGCAAGGGCGGCATCGAGACCGCCTTGTTTTAACAAATGCCAGGTCAACAGCGTAGTTGTCGTCTTCCCGTTGGTTCCGGTGACTGCGATCACCCTGCTGCCGTGTACATAACGAAACGCAAACTCAATTTCATCGACAATCGGGATCCCAGCAGACCGTATTTTTCGCACGATATCCACCTTCTCTGGTATGCCGGGACTTTTCACAACCAGGGATGCATTCAATATTTTATCCTCCGAGTGCTGGCCTTCTTCGAAAACAATACCGTTGCGCACCAACTCTTCGCGAAATTTGTCTCGAATGACATGCTGCTCGGACACAAATACATCCCAACCTTTTGCAATCCCCAGCAAAGCCGCTCCGGTTCCGCTTTCACCTGCGCCTAATATCGCCAGTCGTTGTTTCATCTGAGTTTCAGGGTTGCCAGGGTTAGTATCGCCAACAGTATTCCGGCAATCCAAAACCGCGTCACGATCTTGGCTTCCGGAATATTCTTTTTCTGGTAATGATGGTGAAGGGGTGACATAAGGAATATCCTTCTCCCCTCGCCATACTTTCTTTTCGTGTATTTAAACCATGCTACCTGCATAACCACCGATAGGTTCTCTATCAGGAAAATTCCACAGAGCACCGGTATTAACAGTTCTTTTCTGACGGCCAATGCCAGGACAGCGATGACTCCTCCCAGCGTCAGGCTTCCGGTATCCCCCATAAATACCTGGGCTGGGTACGCATTGTACCAAAGAAATCCCAGGCACGCGCCCACGAACGCCGTACAAAAGATCACCAACTCGGCGAGGTTGGGGATGTACATTATGTTGAGGTAATTACTGAAGTCGATACGGCCTGAGAGATACGCCAATATCGCAATTGTCATCCCGATGATGCCCGACGTGCCGGCGGCCAGTCCATCAATCCCATCGGTAATATTTGCACCGTTAGACACCGCTGTCACCACGATGATCACGACGAGGGTGTAGATGATCCATGTATATTCATCGGGAACGAATGGTAAAATATTGTTGTAGTCAAGTTCATTGTTCTTAAAGAACGGAACCGTCGTCTTCATCGACTTCACGTCACGATAATTTGCCATCTCCACTTCTTCGTGTTCAGCCTCGAGTTCGCGGACTCCAGGAATTTCTGACGCTGGCAACTGCTCCCGCACAACAACCTGGTCGCTGAAGTAGAGTGTAAGTCCCACGATCAACCCAAGCCCCACCTGTCCAACCACCTTGAATTTTCCGGCCAGTCCTTTCTTATCTTTCTTGAATACCTTTATATAATCGTCCAAAAAGCCGATCAAACCCAACCATACCGTCGTAGTGACTAACAGAATTACATAAACATTATCAAGGCGTGCGAACAATAACGTTGGGATAAGAATAGCGGCGATGATGATCAAACCGCCCATCGTCGGTGTTCCGCGTTTTGACATTTGGCCTTCCAGGCCAAGGTCCCGAATCTCCTCTCCGACTTGTTTGCGCAGCAGGAACCGAATCAGGTTCTTTCCGAACATGATTGTGATAAGCAACGAAAGGAATGCCGCCATTCCAGCGCGGAACGAAATATATTGAAACACCCCCGCACCAGGAACGTCTAACTTGTCGAGATAGTCAAAAAGATAGTACAGCATTCCTCAATCAGTTCGAAAACATTTTCAACATTCTGGCCAGCACTTCCCTATCGTCAAAGTCGTGTTTCACGCCTTTGATCTCCTGATATGTTTCATGGCCTTTTCCTGCAATAAGAATA
>CAZIAG010000207.1:0-7087 GCA_964537375.1 uncultured Roseivirgaceae bacterium | reverse complement strand
CCAGAAAGGACCCGGAAACCGGAGACCTGAAGGGTGAACATTTTTCAGGCAAGACACTTCATCGGCAATGGACTGGGATCAAGACCGATCGGCCAGACCTCCCTTCGGAGCCACTGACGTTCATGAAGGATGGTTATGAGACGCTGGACTTCACGTTTCCTGATTTCAATGGCAACGCCGTGAGTCTTTCGGATGACAATTACAAGGGTAAGGTAGTGGTCGTTCAGTTGCTTGGTTCGTGGTGTCCCAACTGCCTGGACGAAACTCGCTTTCTGGCGTCCTGGTACAAGGAAAACCGTCACCGGCCGGTCGATATTATCGGGCTTGCGTACGAACGCAGGGCGGATTTCGCCTATGCCAGTGAGCGAGTGAAGAAACTGAAAGAAAAAATGGACGTCCCTTATGCTTTGCTTATCGCCGGAACAAATGACACGGAATCTGCGTCCAATAGTTTGCCGGCGTTGAATCATGTTGCAGCGTTCCCTACAACCATTTTTGTGGGAAAAGACGGCAAGGTCAAAAAGATTCACACTGGATTTTCCGGACCGGGAACCGGTGAATATTATCACCAGTACATAGAGGAGTTCAATCAGACCATTAATGAACTTTTGAGCGAGAAAATCGCTTTCAGGGAATAAATAACAGGGGCTGCCCCTTTGGTTTCATGAAAAAACGAGTCGTTGTCGGCCTTTCGGGAGGTGTTGACTCCAGCGTAGCCGCGTACCTGCTGAAGCAACAGGGGTACGAGGTAATCGGCATGTTTATGAAAAACTGGCATGACGACTCGGTGACCATCAGCAAGGAGTGCCCCTGGCTCGACGACAGCAACGATGCCATGATCGTCGCCCAGCACCTGGGCAGACCCTTCCAGGCGATCGACCTGAGCGGGCCGTACAAAGAACGTATCGTGGATTATATGTTCGCAGAGTACCAACGCGGACGAACACCAAACCCTGACGTGCTGTGCAACCGCGAAATCAAGTTTGATATCTTTCTCGATACCGCCCTGAAGCTCGGCGCTGACTTTGTCGCGACGGGCCACTACGCGAGGAAGGAATCCTTCAGTGAAGATGGGAAGACCATTTACCGATTAATGGCAGGCAAAGACGGCAACAAGGATCAGAGTTATTTCCTTTGTCAGTTAACGCAGGAGCAGCTCTCGCGATCCCTGTTCCCGATCGGAGAACTCGAGAAGTCGGAGGTGCGTACTATTGCCAAGGAGATCGGTTTAGTGACGGCTGATAAGAAGGACTCTCAGGGATTGTGTTTCGTGGGGAAAGTACACCTGCCTGAATTCCTTCAGCAACGACTCGAACCGAAGAAAGGGAAAGTCATCGAAGTACCCGCGGGCTCCGACGTATTCCGGAACGGATTTGCCGACGACGATTTGCCAGCCATTACAAAGCCGTATCGCTATGCACCGAATGACGGTGAAGTAATCGGTGAACACACCGGTGCACACTTCTATACGATCGGTCAGCGAAGGGGTCTCAATATCGGCGGACACAAGAAACCATTATTTGTGATCGGAACGGACACACAGGAGAACATTATCTATACTGGCATGGGTGAAGATCATCCGGGCCTTTACCGCAAGGGGTTGTTTGTGCGCAGCGCCGACGTTCACTGGGTTCGTCCTGATTTGAAGTTGGCGTCGGGACAAGTGGTCCGTTATGAGGCCAGGATACGCTATCGCCAAAAGCTGGAAAAGTGCACGCTTCATCAGAAAGACGACGGCCTATATATTATTTTCGACAGACCACAACGCGGGATCACCCCGGGTCAGTTTGCTGCTTGGTATGACGGAGAAGAATTGATCGGGTCGGGCGTGATTGATTGACGCGCCAACCTTTGCCTCATCGCTCGGGGTTTACCGCCAAGGGCTTGGCCTGACGTAACGAAGTTGGTTGAGCAACCTTCGGGCCAACGTCCAGAGTGGATTGGATCGCCGGTTGCCCGAATCTAAACCGCGGGAACATCAGGAAGTCACTTCAATGGCCTTCCAAAAAAGAAGAGGATGTATCTGCCTGCATCGAAGACTTCAAATCCGCGAAGACCATAGTTGTCATTCTGTAGGGGGTCGATGGAACAGTACATTTGTGATGTCCTGGATACAACCTCGATCCTCGATCCTCGATCGATCACTACCGGGCTTGGGGCATCTTCCAACCGTTGTGATAGGATGAGGCAAGGTATCCGTTCGCGTCCGCTTCGGTAAACTTTCCCTCTTTTTCGTGCCAATGGACGATTTGCCCGGTCCGATAGGAAATATTTCCCATCTGGCAGACTTTGGCTACGTGTGCACCTACGTTGATCGGGCAGGTCAGGTCTTCCATTCTTCGCGATTTCACAACGTCAATGAAATTGCGCGTATGAAGATCGGGGCCTGATCCCTGCGCCGGTTGATGCTGAACCGCTTCCATACGCCTTTCGTCTGGAATCACCTCCCAACCTCCGCGGTCAAGTACAAGCGTGCCGTTATTGCCGATGAATGCAATGCCATGGTCGCGACCGTAGTTTCCGTTGCTGATACTTTGGGCTTGTTCCCACAGCAAGGTAAAGTCGCCAAAGTCGTAGATGGTTGCCAACGTATCCGGGGTTTCATTTCCACCGTCGGGATAAGCGTATTTTCCGCCGGACGCATACACCGATTTCGGCAGTGGTGCATCCATTCCGAGGAGTGCATAGTCAATCAGGTGAACACCCCAGTCGGTCATCAATCCGCCCGCGTAATCCCAGAACCAACGGAAGTTGAAATGAAAGCGATTAGGATTGAAGGCTCTTTTTGGCGCCGGCCCCAACCACATATCATAGTTCACCCCATCGGGAACCGGACCATCCGGCTTCGAAGGTATATCTTTCATCCATCCCTGGTACGCCCAGGTTTTTACAGTCCGGATCTTCCCCAACTTTCCAGTCTTCAGAAAATTGAGCGCATCAACGAAGTGGGGCACACTGCGCTGCCATTGTCCCACCTGCACCACCCGATTATAGTGTTTCTGGGCGGCGACCATGGCATCACACTCGGCTATGGAGTTGGCGATGGGTTTTTCCACGTAGACATCCTTTCCCGCCTCGCATGCGTCCACCATTTGGAGGCAATGCCAATGGTCGGGCGTTCCAATAATCACAACGTCGACGTCCTTGTTGTCCAACAGCTCTCGGTAGTCGCCATAAGTTGACGGCTTTATGCCGAGCGCGTTCAACTCTGTCATCCTTTTATTGATGACATTCTCATCAACGTCGCACACGGCGATCAGGTTGACGTCGGCATTCTTAAGGATCGATTTTGTATTTGCCCATCCCATGCCATTGATGCCGATGACGCCGAGGTTGATGCGGTCGTTCGGAGAAACCAGGTGGCGGGCAGCAGCATCAAGAGGAAGGCTTTGAGTCAAGCCAGCCCCGAGGGCTACTTTCGCGGACGTGGTGAGGAAGTTTCGGCGGTTGTACTTCATAAGCAGTTCATTTTCATGGCAAGATCATTTGGATACATGGTATGATCAAACCGGCATGGAAATTCCGGCCCACCTCAAAAACGTCATATGTTTAACAGGGGGACAATTAGATCTTAGGTGACGATCAACTTTCCCCGGGGTGGGAACCTGGGGATTTCCAGAATCGGAAACCAAGCAGAACATATTGAGTCTTTGAATTTGAAACTGGCGATATGCCACCGCCCCTTTCCCTCCGGTACTCTAAAGAAAACCTGCCATACCGCGCACCAACTCCAAATACCGTGCCCCATTCATTGCGTTTAGAAACGATGAGGGCATACCCCTCGTTGACCTGCTCGGGGCCGTAGTACTTCGTCTTTGTCGTCTGGCGGTTGATTTTCTCATTAAATATTCCCGCGAACGCCCCAAGATTCGCAAAAAGGTGCAAGCGCCCAACCGGGTAACTGTAGCGTCCTGAAAGATTGATCTTCCAATTGTTATAAGCCAACTCTACATCACGTATTGTATAGTCGTTCTCCGTAACAACATACTCGTGCGAACCATTAATGGCGAATGTTGTGTACAGTAACTCCGTATAAATGGAGATTCGTCCCTGACTTCTCGCCAATATCCAATCGGCGAAAACGCCACCCGAAAAATCCATGGATTTCTCAAAAGGTATTTCCGCCAGATAATCATAAAATTCAATTACATCCTTAAAGAACAAAACGCTCGTCCACGAAGTACCACCCAACACCCCCAATTCCAAACGGTGTTTTTCCATTTCTACCTGGAAGGAGGGAGACAAGGATGAACAGTCATAGTAGCTCTGAAAAAGTTTCACCATGTTCCTTTCCCTATATCGCATACCTTTCAACTTAGTACTGATACCACCACAATCGTTCAGGTATTGCGAAAGGTGGCCCAGATACGCCCTATTCTCCACTATCACCTGGCGTCCCCCACGAAAACTCAAGTAACGTTTGTAGGGAAGGAGAGCGAAGCCACCATCGGAATCAATATAAAAGTTGTCCTTATATTGAGCTACCTTATGGTAATACAAACTCTTCTCCCCCTTAAACAGTGTTTGCAGAAAGACTGTATCGGTAATAATGTTCAACTGAGGCCTCGATTCTAAATCCCCCGTTGCCCGCGGAGATACCTCAGAGTCCACAACTCCGCTGACATACAGTTGACCGCGCACGCCAAATCCGGCAATATCGATCGGATTGTAGAAAACGCCATCTTCGGCCGTAGTCGCTTTGAACCTGATCCTGTCGGGATTGATATCCCATTTCCCATAGTCAATAAATCCGCGCAGGGTATCACCATCATTCCCGATAATATACCCTGGAACATAATTTTCCTGAGAAACGGCCAATTGAGCTTTCAGGACGACACACAGCAACAGCCCGAGTAATTTTGTTTTTCTCTTATGGGGTCAACATCGAAGGGCTATCCTTTTTTTAGATTACGTTGAATGAAGATTCAAATGACAGCGGGTAAACGGAGCATCGCGAGAATCCTGACCGTATTACACGTCGAATCAAGCCGAGATGCCATTGAGTCTAAATCTAGATCAAAAAAGCTTCCGAATCAAGTTTAAGTGGGTTTTCCTGGCGTTGTCAGTGTTTCTTTAACCACGTAGACGTGATGTCGTTTAGACGGGCAACCCTAGCCTTCAGGTCACCATTAATACGATCGCGTATACGGTGAAGGTTGTGGATCAGCTCATCGATGGTCTCGGGGAGGACTTCATCAAAGAATTCACGCATACGCTTGGCCGCGGTCGGCGACAAACCGTTGGTAGAGATACCAACTTTGAGGTTTCCGCGGCTCACGGTTGCACCCAGGTAAAAATCACATAAGTCTGGTACGTCAGCTACATTGATGAGAAGATGTCGTCTCCTTGCGAGACGCCGTATTCTTTCGTGGAGCTCCCGGCTATCAGTGGCAAGAATGACAACATCCTGATGTTGCAGATCGCGGGCTCTGAAATCTCTTTCCTTGAGAAAAACGTGACGATGGTCAGCAGCAAGCGCACGAATTTCATCGCTGATACGGCCTGCCACAACCGTTATTACGGCCTCCGGACTGTTCTTCAGCAGCGCCGACAGCTTCTCCAATGCGACATTTCCGCCACCCACCAAAAGCGTGTGCAATGCTTCCAGCTTAAGGAAAACGGGAAAGAGTCGGTTTTGAACGCCACCTTGCGATTCCATAGGCTAGTGCAGTTCGGCGATTCTCTCACCGCGTTTCCTAAGCGACGCTGCAAATCGAACCACATCGCCGACAACGATCACCGCAGGCGACCCGATACCTTCCCGCGCCGCCAACTCAGCGAGCACAGCGACCGTCGCGAACAGCCTTCGACAGTTATGCATCGTACCGTTCTGAATGATTGCGGCTGAAGTATTCTCTTTGCCATAACGCCGGAAAACCTCCATTATTTCCTTGAGCTTATTCATCCCCATCAAGATCACCACGGTGGCCGTCGACTGGGCGGCCAGCACAATATCCCTTGATAACTCCCCGGCGGCAGTGGCTCCGGTGACAACCCAGAAACTTTCACTGATGCCGCGTATCGTCATAGGAATGTCATCCGTAGCCGGAACCGCCAATGCACTGGAAATCCCCGGCACGATATTGACCTGAATATTTCGGCTGACTGCGTAGGCGAGCTCTTCGCCGCCCCTGCCGAACACAAATGGATCACCGCCCTTCAGGCGCACTACGTGACCATACAGATGGGCAAACTCCACAATGAGTTCATTTATCTCATCCTGTTTATACCTGTGTGCACCCGGGCGCTTCCCCACGTCGAGTACTGGGGTGCCGACGGGTACAAGTGACAGGATGTCGTCAGAAACAAGGGCATCGTACAACACAATATCGGCCTCCTTCAAGGCGCGAACTGCCTTGAGTGTCAAAAGTTCAGCGTCGCCGGGGCCGGCTCCCACGAGGGTGATCCGGGGTTTCTTATGAGATAAAAAGATCGAATTCATTCGGTCGCAATTTCCTGTTGCTTTTTCCTGAATGCATATACACTCTTAAGGAAGTCTGTCGCATCACCGAGGTAATCCCTGGCAAAAGCTTCCTTTGGTTCGTGCTGATTGATCCTCAGCACGTGGGCTTTAAAATCGTCGAAAGGAAAATGGCCGCGGTCGACAAAATATGTTTGAAAGTCATTCAACGTCTGGATTTGTGTACTCGGTCTTACATCCTGCGTAAGCAGTAACGCTTTCGACGTATTGATAAAGCTGCTATAAGAATGATAAATGGAATCCGCATACTGACCGTTATCCAGCGCCTCCCTTGCCCAAGCAAGTCTTTCTTCGGTGTCGAATAACAAAGTGGAGACCAAGTCGATGATCACGCCGGCACATTCTCCCACAGCAGTGTGGAGAACAAAATTCCGATCTTCTCCCCAGTCGACATATTCGAATGGCTCTGGATTCGTAATATCTCCCAATGGCTTAAGCAGCGTATAAAAGTGACTCCGCCCGCGGCGCCTGTAATAGTTGTAAAAGTACTCACCTTCAGCGGCGTGCTGTTCATAATCATCAAGCACAATCCGCAACGCCTGTGGACCACGCCGGGAGGGTATTTTGATGACCTTCTCGGCGATGACCCCTTCACCGTCGCCGAGT
>CAZIAG010000206.1:4641-7088 GCA_964537375.1 uncultured Roseivirgaceae bacterium | reverse complement strand
ACTTATTCGTCCACAACTTATCCTTACAACGGAAGCAGTGGTCTGATCCTGACACGCCTCGCGAACCCGGAGTATTCATGGGAGACCAACCGGAAGTTTGAAGTCGGCCTCGATCTAGGCTTATTTAAGGACCGGATTGCTTTCAGCGCGAGCTGGTTTGACAACCGCGCTACGGATCAACTGGTCGGGTTGCCATTGCCCGTTATCACGGGTCAGTCAAGCGTCCAGTTTAACTTGCCGGCCACTGTCCAGAACAAAGGTTGGGAGTTTCAATTCAGCTCCGATAATCTTAATCTCTCCGATTTTTCATGGACTACAGATTTCAACCTTACGCTCCCCCAGAATGTCCTACTTGAATTTCCCGACTTAGAGGACTTTCCGGCCTACAACAGACTCTACCAGGTGGGATTGTCTGTCTTTACGAGAAACCGTCTGAAAATGACAGGAGTGGATCCGGAGACAGGTCTCTACACTTTTGAAGATACAAACGGAGACGGCTCGTTTTCAGCCACCAATGACCGAATATTCGAAAAGGAAGTGGCGAAAGATCTGTTTGGTGGATTGAGGAATACTCTTTCATATAAAGGGTTTTCACTTGCATTCTTCCTTCAATTCGTTGTTCAGACCGGGTCGAACTACATAGCATCTTTTGGGACCCCGGGATCGATGTCTAACCAGCCCACTGCTGTTTTAGACAGGTGGCGTGCACCCGGCGATGTATCGGGTATTCAACGCTACTCGTTCCTGGGATCGGGAAGTACAACATATGCCTATTACAAGGCGTCTCATGAGGCCATTTCGGATGCATCCTTCTTACGCCTCAAGAATGTTTCCATTTCGTGGGATCTGCCGCAATCATGGCTGCGACGTGGTGGTATATCCATGTGTCGTATATATGTTCTCGGGCAGAACCTATTCACGGACACCAGCTACCTGGGCCTGGATCCCGAGACGCAGTCGGACGTGTCCTTGCCACCCTTGCGGACGATAAATTTTGGTTTTCAGTTCAACGTAAAATAGAAAACGGATGATCACACGATATACTACTTACACCTTACGAACCACGCTCTTCCTAGTTATCTTTTCTCTGATGTCGTGCGAGGAGTTGCTCGACGTAGGTCCGCCCAAGAATGAAATAGTGACGGAAAAGGTTTTCTCTTCAGAGACGTCGGCAATGTCTGCCCTTCGTGGTATTTACAGTGCGATGATTTCCAGCCAGAGTTTTACTAGCGGGGAAATCGAATTCTTTACAGGTCTGTCGGGTGACGAACTTATAAGTCATTTTACGACGTCTGAAAGGAATCAATTTTTTCTTAATGATCTTCTGGCCGACAACACCATAGTGCATTCAATGTTTTGGAGTGAAGCATATCGGTATATCAATAATGCCAACAACATCATCGAGGCATTGTCCGGATCGTCGTTGCCCGAACGAACGGCGAGACACATGGAAGGCGAAGCTCGTTTTATTCGCGCCTTTTGTCATTTCTATCTCGTCAACCTGTTTGGAGAAGTGCCTTATATCACGACAACAGACTATCAAGCCAATTCATCGGCAGGAAGAATTCACGTTGACGAGGTCTATGCGTCGATCGTGGCGGATCTTCAGATAGCGGAGCAGATAATGGTTGATGACTATTCATTCTCGAATAATAGACGAACGCAACCCAATAGAAATGTCGCCCAGGCGATGCTGGCCCGGGTGTATCTGTATATGGGCGATTTCGAGAAGGCTGAACACTATGCAACGATGATCATCGACAATGGAGCCCGATTCAGCCTAGAGTCTGACTTGAATTCGGTCTTTCTTTCTTCCAGCCAAGAGGCCATTTGGCAACTACATCCGGTGACACCGGAGAACAGTACGCCACAGGGTCAACGTTTTGTCATTACCTCGGACCCCGCTGTGAGTGGCAAAGCGTCTCTGAGGAAATCATTTCTCGAATGTTTTGAAGCAGACGATCAGCGGCGGATGTCCTGGGTGGGGACGTTTATCAATGGTGGGGATACATTGTATTACCCATTCAAGTATAAGGTCGTGTTCGCGCCGACGATTACAGAGCATTCGGTGGTCCTTCGTCTTGCCGAGCAATACCTTATTCGTGCTGAAGCCAGGGCAATGATGAACGAACTGCCGGGCGCCATTGCCGACCTGGACCGCATACGTAATCGCGCCGGATTGGAGTCGATCGCTGTCGTGAATCCGTCTGTAAGTCAATCTGAACTCCTCGCGTTGATTTTCGAGGAGCGACAGAGAGAACTATTTGTTGAGTGGGGGCACCGTTGGTTCGACTTGAAGCGAACAGGGAAGGTCGACGCTGTGCTGGAAGGATTAAAGGTCGATTGGGAGCCCCATGACGCCCTCTACCCGATTCCGCTGTCTGAGATCCTGGTCAATCCGGCGCTGGATCAGAATCCGGGTTATTAGCAACTTCTTTTGAAGGCTT
>CAZIAG010000206.1:0-4631 GCA_964537375.1 uncultured Roseivirgaceae bacterium | reverse complement strand
GGGTCAGCCGCAAAGGTTGACGGGAACCGTCTTGTCAATAAGAAACTGAAAGGAACCATGAAACTTGTTATATCTATTGTATTGCAGTGTGCAGTTGTTCTGAATTCGCTTGCGCAACTTCGCGTGGGAGATCCCGCTCCGGAACTCCAGCCCTATCGCTGGATACTGGGGGCGCCCGTTGAGGATTTTAAAAGGGACCGACTGTACCTCGTTGAATTTGGGGCTACGTGGTGCAAGCCCTGCACCGCAGCGATCCCGGTTCTTTCGTCCATTGCAAAAAGGTACGCCGATCACGTTACGGTCGCGAGCGTTTTTGTAATGGAGGTGAATCGGTCAGCACCGGACGATGTGCCATCTTATCTGAGTACCGTGCAGCGATATGTTGAAAAGAAGAAGGGAGAAATTCAATATGCCGTTGCGGTTGACGATGCATCTGAAACCATGCGCAAGAACTGGATTGATGCGTCTGGACGGGTCGGTATTCCTCAAATCTTTATAGTAGACCACCAGGGAAACATAGCATGGATGGGAGCCAATCCTTCTGCGGCCGAGGTCGTATTAAAAGAATTGATTGCAAATAGATACGCGGTGAATGACGGGCGTCAAATATCGCGGGAGGCAAGAAATGTAGAAACAAACGCTTCGGATACGCTGGTTCATTTTGTTCTGTCCCGTAACGGAGAGAAAGCCAAAGCTCGTCGTGCGGATATTTATGTAAGATCACCCTTTGGAAAGACCGGGGGACATTCGGGTGTTGGAAAAATCGAGGCAACTCGAACTGCCTTATCAACGCTGTATTATTTGGCGTATGGAGACACACTATGGAACCAGGTGTACACCCGCGATATTTATACACTCGACTTCCCCGATACTATTGCAAATCCGTTTACCAAGCGTAGCTATGCAAAGTATTGGTACGTTCCCCTGGTTGAAACCTCCGACCCTGACGCGTTCGGAAGTTTGTACGATTGCTATCTTAAAATCAAACGGCCCGCGGTGAATGCCGGTCAAATGCAGGCATTTCTGCAAAAAGGCCTTGTCGAGAATTTTCATTATGAGGTGGTAGTCGAGGAAAGGGATATGCCATGCTGGAACCTTGTTGTGAAGGATGCCAAGAGGATAAACGTCAGGCCTCCGTCAACAAATGAGGAATTCAAATATGTGCAAGAAAGCGATGGACGTAGCGGATTCTATAATGCAACAACGCAGGACATAATATGGATATTAGGGTCCAATTTTGGCTTTCAGGGGTACGACTACGGCAGAATGCCGAAGGCGAAACAATATCCCTTTGTTGACCGCACGGGGATAGACGGCATAATTGACTTCCACTTTCGTCGCGACAGTACTTTTGAAGATTTTCGCAAATACTTGAACGATATAGGATTTGACGTAGTGGAGGGTAGAAAGCGAATGAAGGTAGTGGTTATCCGGGATCCAGCGGAGGCAAAGGCAACCAATCACTGATGTCGTATATCACGAGGTGTCGTCCAAAAAGGGCTATCAGCATATTATGATCCATTGCCAGATCTTTTAGTTTGGCCTCGGTTGGACGTGGAAGATAGACACTGAAGGAATAGGTGCCGTCGACGACTTTATAGACGTCAAGTACAGCATGTGTCTTGAATTCATTTGTATTGTCGTTGTCCGCTTCGACCATTGAGTGTACAATCAGCCACTCACCTGAGGAAACGGCATGTTTGTTTACTGTGCGGTGTGGAGAGGCGAGGAACGTGGCCCCTTGTGACCTGGCATGGGCGACCTTGATTTTGGCTTTCGTAACCGTGTCGATTGTATTTCCTTGGTAGCGGATATTCATATTGGTATCCAGGCAAATGAATTCGTTCCGATAATAATAGATGTAGAAGACCAAGGATCTGTCGGGATTGTACAGCAGTATTCCATCCGTACAAAAGAGACCGTCGATCTGCTTTTCGAGGATACCTGGATATCGCCTCGCGCCAGCTGTATCACGTTTTGCCAGCAATGCTTCGGTTCCCTCCGAATTGAACGTACGCGTCACAAAGGAGTTGGCGCTGATTGGGACAATGTCGAGGTGAGGAATTGAGTCAATGAATTCTTTTTGACCACCGGAAGTGAGCGATGTACGCATAATAACTTTGCCCGGATCGTCAAATCTGAAGAGGTTTTGGAACGCGACGACACCTCTTTTAAAATCGGCTGAATCGGCAATGCGGATTCTTGAGCCAGGTTGATGGCCTTCCACAACGTTTATCACGTTGACGACGTCCGCCGGAGACTGACCAGCCACGTATATCTTTGGATATTTGAATCCCGCCAGGTAGGGACGATCAAGCCCAACAACAGATATGCTTCTTATAGCAGCAATCGATCTGACGTTGCGTTGAAACCCTCCGCCGAACGAATCTGCCTTGCTGTAAATGAAGACTAGGTAAGTGCTGATTGCAGCGAAGAGAAAAACGCAGAAAATGAATGTTATTTTCATTATTTGCCAGCGAAGGTTGGCGGCTTCTTGCCGCCAACCATGGAAACGCTACTCTACATCGTTGTACCTGAGGAGACCGTCAGGGTCTTGCGTTGTTGCCGCCTGTGCAGAAACGTAGGCGTCAAATTCTCCGATCTTACAGATCTGCACACCACTCGTGGTGCACTGTGGACTTCCCCCTACGGGAGTTGTGATCAGCGCGTTAACGGGTGGAACTTCTCCGGTGCCATCCGGGTCAAACCAACCCATTTGATTAAACACCGGTGTTGCGAATGCGCTTGCCAAGGCGAACACAACGGCAACGAATGGCAAAATGAATCTTCCTTTCATGATAGTTATTGCTTTTATAAATCAAAAAGCAATTGAAAAACTTTAGTTGAACATGTTTACACTCACCCTCCTGCAACAAGGGTGTCGCTTGACGGGTGGTTGCAGCACCTCGTCAATAATCGACCGCGCCCGGCGCGGATGCGTTGCTCGTGGGAGTATGTTGAACCAAAGACCGGGTCCGCGGATAAAACCATATACCGACCAAACCCAGTGCGATAAACGCCGTATTGAAATAGAGGTGTTGTGTCCAGGTAAGCTTTTCGATAACCCCACCGCAAGAACAAGGAACGAAGTCGCTGAACCTGGAAACAAGCACTATGTACGTTGTGAACATTACCATAAGACCGAAGGCCGCATACAAACCGATGAGACGTGTCCGGTCGAAAATCAACAACGCCGAAATCGCCAGTTCGACGAACGGTACGCCCCACGCCACCGCCGGGGCGTAGTCGGTGAGCATGGGCGACTGACTGAGTTGAATGTGGAACTGCTGAAAGTCCATGAGCTTTGTAGTCGCTGCGTATACAAACAACACGATGAACGCAAAAACGACGATTTCGATGGTGATCCTGCGCATCATAGGGTAAACCAAATGTACCGCGGTGGTAAGGAAAATCTGTTCACTACTGTTCAAACCGGACCTAACAAAGGTGAAGACATAGGAGAACAAATGTTAACGCATGCGACTTTTTCGTTTTATGCGACTGAAGGACTGCGGGGCAATGCCCAGGTAAGAGGCGATGTCTTCCTGGCTTACATACTGTTCAACGCGTGGGAACATGCTTCGCAGCTTCTCATATCGCTGAAGGGCGGTAAGGTTCTGGAGATCGCGGGTTCGTTCCCTGCTGGCTTCATAATACTGGACCATCACGGAGGTATAGATTTCGAGCGCTTCGGCGAACCGGCCAAGCAGTTCCTGCACGGCATCGTAGGAGATACAGCACAGCCGTGCGTCGGTCTTGAGTTGGATGAACTCGTTGGACGGAACCTGGTGAAAGAAACTCCGGATGGGTATTACTATCTGGCCGGACGCCCAGAACCACTCGACCTGCTTTTTTCCGTCAAGGAACGTGTAGGCCATGGCAAAACCTTCATACAGGAAGTAGGCACATTCGGCGACACGCATGGCTTCGAGCAGATGGTGATTGGCAGGAAGCGAGAGCGGCGTGATTCTTTCTTCCACGGCCTCGCGGAATTCGCGACTCACGGAGTGGATAGACGCAAGTACCGAGAAAAGCGGGTCGTTGTTCATGAAATGAGGCGATGCAATATCCTGTCCGTTACCGACAACCTCATGCCGTCTCCATTGATAGACTCTGGAAAACGCGGGAATTACCTATGTCCAGGCAAGGAAAAATTTTTGATGCTGCTGACGGCGCAGGTCTTTCTGCAGTTTCGATGGCTAATCGTTCGATGCGGGGAGGCGAGGACGTAATTTTTTGTCAGGAAAATCGGGCTACCATGAAGGCGCCGGGCTGATTATCTTTGCATCCTGTCTTACCGGCGGAAGCTATTGCTGGGCCTCCTTCAATAGTTCAATGGGCGTCTTGAGAGGATTCGACTCCAGAAGCTGTTGTCTCTCTTTTGTCGGCATCAGCCCATCCCACATTTGAATTTGTTCCTTACAAGTTGGTTGCTTTTCCTACTCGGATCGTGCGGATTGAATTCGAAATTTCCAACACGCCGGCAGAAATCCAACCATCCTTGCGCGATTCGTTCATCAGGTCGTGTGCAATTCGTCAGGGCTCTCCTTGGCATGGGTACACGACCAGTACGATGGGAGACAAGATAAGAGATTTGACGGAAAGCCAGGGCGAATGCGTTTAGAATGATG
>CAZIAG010000205.1:0-7169 GCA_964537375.1 uncultured Roseivirgaceae bacterium | reverse complement strand
CCGCTCCGCTACATCAGGGCAGGTTCGGGCCTTATAACACGTCCTACTCCTCTATTAAGACCCCCATTTTACCCATTTGATAGTCCCGCATCGCCTCCAGAATCTCGGTGGTATTGTTCATCACAAACGGACCCTGGGAGACAACCTCTTCGTTGAGCGGAAGTCCACTCATCAGCAGCATGCGCGTATCTTCCAATGCTTCAAACCCGATCTGGTCGCCATCGTGGGCGAATCTTACAGCGTTCAGTCCTTCTACCAACCCATACCCATCCAACTTCACCTTTCCGTTAAGCAGATAAAGGAATGCGGAAAATTCGGTAGGCACCGGTATACGAATGCGACCGCCGGCCGATGCGTGGATCGTTGCTGCGTTAACGGGCGTCAACGTCGGAACCGGTCCGCGAACACCGAGAATCTCTCCTGCGAATACCCTTACCGTGACAAGCTTATCCTCCGAAAGGAAACGCGGCACCTGCTCGTCGTGTACCGCATAGTAAGCAGGTTGCTGCATCTTAAACCGCGCGGGCGTGTTTACCCAAAGTTGAACGATCTCCTGGCGGCCGCCGTGTTCCTTAATGTCAGCCGGTGGACGTTCGCTGTGGATCACCCCCATCCCGGCGTTCATCCACTGCGCACCCCCGGCGTAGACAACGCTGTCGTTGCCGCGACTGTCGCGATGGTGTACACCTCCCTTGAAGATAAACGTCACCGGTGAGAATCCCCGATGAGGATGAGGCCCGACACCTCCATGAAACGGTTTCCTTAACTCAGGGACTTTGATGTCCGTATGGTGAAGCAAAAGGAAAGGATCAATCTGTTCCAGATTGACGGTAGGAAACGGTTGGCGGATAGGTATCCCGCCCATGTCCCGTTCGTGAGCATACAACAAATGAGTCACCGACCTGTTTTTCATAAAATGACAGCAAACGATTGAATTCTGCGTTTGCAATCCAATTGTTCGAAAGTAGAACATCGAACACCCTGGCAAGGTTCAACCTCGCCACTCTGCGGGCCCCGCGTAAAAATAGTCGAGTCTACAATTCGGACAACTCCGCCCGCCAGGGCGAGAGTACGCTCATCAGATACTCCGCTGAAACGCAACAAACCTGGAGCCAGCAACAAGAACAAGGACAATGAACAAACCCTGAATGCTGAACCCTCAACGCGGAACATTCACCTCCATAAGGGGAAGAATACTCCAATAAATTAGTCCACTCAAACCGGCCATCCGGTGACCTGTGACTGGTGATCAAGAGCATTCCTCGCCCGCATGACAGTACTTTAAGAATATACCCTTATTTTAAGGGAGCATTTTGTTTCACCCTATGAGTCGAAAGAACCGAAGCCAAAACTGGTTTGGTAAAACAGGCAAAGACGGTTTCATCTACCGCGCCTGGATGAAGAATCAGGGCATTCCCTCCCATGAGTTTGATGGAAGGCCCGTCATCGGAATCTGCAATACCTGGTCGGAACTGACTCCCTGCAACGCGCACTTCAGGGAACTGGCCGAATCCGTAAAACGCGGCGTTTCAGAAGCCGGGGGCTTCCCGGTTGAATTCCCTGTGATGTCGCTGGGTGAAACCCTCATCAAGCCGACTGCGATGCTTTATCGGAATTTGGCCAGTATGGATGTAGAAGAATCCATCCGTGCCAACCCGGTTGACGGCGTGGTTTTGCTTTGCGGCTGCGACAAGACTACCCCCTCTCTCGTAATGGGTGCCTGCAGTGTGGATATACCCACGATTGTGGTCTCGGGCGGACCGATGCTCACGGGCAAGTTCCAGGGACGCGACATCGGCACGAGCGATGTTTGGCGTTTCAACGACGCTTTCCGCGCGGGTGCAATGCTGCAGGAAGAGTTCCTTTTGGCGGAAGCGAGTATGTGTCGAAGCCGCGGTCACTGTGCCGTCATGGGTACGGCATCAACGATGGCCGTCATGGTGGAGTCACTGGGTTTATCGATGCCGCACAATGCGGCCATACCCGCAGCCGATGCACGCAGAAAGGTACTGGCTCAACTGTCCGGCTCGCGTATCGTTCAAATGGTGCAGGAAGATCTGACGCCTTCAAAAATTCTCACGCGGAAAGCTTTTGAAAACGCCATCGTCGTCAATGCCGCCATCGGCGGATCAACAAATTTTATCATTCACTTGCTCGCGATCGCCGGTCGCATCGGCGTCGACCTCAACCTCGAAGACTTCGATGCGCTTTCCCGGAATGTTCCGCTGATCGGGAACCTGCAGCCTTCCGGAAAATATTTTATGGAGGACCTGTACTACGCGGGGGGATTGCCGGCCGTCATGAAAGAACTCGACACCTTCCTCCACGGTGAATGCATCACAGTAAACGGAAGGACCATAAAGGAAAACTACGATAACGAGAAATGTTATAACCGCGATGTCATTGGAACGGTGGATCAGCCTTTTAACCCGTTGTCGGGCGTGGCGGTACTCAAAGGCAATCTCTGCGAGAACGGAGCGGTGATAAAACCATCCGCTGCGACGCCGGAGTTAATGCAACATTCGGGAAAGGCCGTGGTGTTTGAAGACATCGAAGACTACAAGGCGCGAATCGACGACCCCGACCTGGACGTTGACGAGAACAGCGTGCTTGTTTTGAAGAACGTCGGCCCGAAGGGTTATCCGGGAATGCCGGAAGTCGGCAATATGGGCATTCCCAGAAAGTTGCTTGCGAAAGGAGTCACCGACATGGTCCGTATTTCCGACGGGCGAATGAGCGGAACCGGCTTTGGTACAGTGGTGCTTCACGTATCGCCCGAGGCGGCGCTGGGCGGCAACTTTGCTGTCGTGCAAGACGGCGACATCATCACGCTGGATGTACCGGCACGAAAGATTACCCTCGAGGTTTCTGACGAAGAGTTGGAAAGAAGGAAAAAGAATTTGGTGAACCGTGTTCAGTTTTCCAATCGCGGATATGTCGGGTTGTATCAGCGACATGTGATGCAAGCGCATGAAGGTGCCGACCTGGATTTTCTCCGGGGCGGATCGGGCAGCGAGGTGACCCGAGATTCACATTAAATGCTTATGCAGCAAGACGCGTTTTCAGGCCAGTGTGCAGTAATCACAGGCGCCGCACAAGGCATCGGCTTCGAGATCGCGCGTAAACTTGCCGAGCGAGGTTGCCACATCGTTCTGAATGACGTTCACGCCAAAGCGCTGGAAGAGTCGCAAGCCGCCATCGAAGCAGCGGGCGGCAGATGCATCATGGTTCCCGGCGATGCCGGGGATATCACGGTGATCCGGCGAATGATCGATCTCGCGGTCGCCACCTTTGGTCGCGTCGACATCGCTGTCGCGAATGCAGGGATCACGTTGTTTGGCAGCTTCCTTGAATATGAGCCGGACGACTTTAATAAACTGATGAAACTGAATCTTGGAGGAAGTTTCTTCCTTGCCCAGGCTGCCGCCAATCAGATGGTCAGGCAAGGCGCGGGAGGGAGGATACTCTTCATTTCATCGGTGACCGGGCACCAGGCGCACAAAAACCTTGCTGCCTATGGAATGAGCAAGGCGGCGCTGGAAATGTTAGCCAAGAGTTTGGTTATTGAATTATCTCCACACAAGATCACGGTCAATGCCATCGCACCGGGAGCAACGACAACAAACCGCACGACAAACGACAACAGCTACGTCAGCACGTGGTCGCGCATCACGCCCATGGGCAGACCGGCCAGCACTGATGACATTGCCCACGCAGCGTTGTTTATCCTCTCCCACGAAGCGGGCCACATCACGGGTCAAACGCTAATTGTAGATGGGGGCTGGACGAGTGTCAGTCCGTCGCCGGAGTAGCCTGTGGTCGACATTCCGCGGAGGGGGTGTAAAACCTATTTTCAGGACGGCGATTTAGCACCGTGCAAGATCGAACCTTTCTTGGTCGCAGGGCGCTGGTCTGCAGGTCACTGGTTTGTGGCGTATTGGTTATGAGATTATTCTTCCTAACGGAAAGGGTTAGCTGTTGCAAGGCCCAAGGCCTGTCCCAAAAAAAGGACTTCTACTTCTGCACTCTGTATTCTCTAGTCTTCTGCGATTGAAACACGGCACTCCGTTGGTCGGCTACTTATACGTTGGCGTATCCAGTTTTTTCGAAATCCGAAACGCGGCGTTGATCAGGCCTACGTGACTGTACGTCTGCGGATAGTTACCCCATTGTGAACCATCCAGCCCTACGTCTTCACTGAAGATACCTAAATGATTTGTGAATCGCAGCACGTTGTCCAGTGTCTTGATGGCATCATCCACGCGGCCAACGCAGGCGAGCGCGTCGATGTACCAAAACGTGCAAACCAGGAACGTCGCCTCGGGTTTACCAAAGTCGTCCTGGTGAACATACCGATAGAACAACCCCTGGTCTGTGCAAAGGTGCCTTTCGAGTTCGGCAAGGTGGCGTTTGGCCTTTTCCGATGAAGGGTCGAGGTAGTTCATCGTAATCAGCTTGAGCGTACTCGCGTCCAGGTGTTCGGATCCCAACGCCTGACGATACACGCCGCGCTCGGCATGGTAGCACTGTTCGATGCTGAGCTCTGCAACGTTCACAAGTTTCTCCGCCCGGGCTACGAGTTCAGGATCATTCATGATCCTTCCGATCTTGGCCGCGGCTTTGCACCCTGCCCAATGAAAGAGCAGCGTGTAGGTGTGTACTTGCGTTACATTACGAAATTCCCACAGCCCGGCATCCGGTTCAGCGAATGTCTTTTCGATCCACGTCAGCAGGCGATCGGCCAACGGCTTATACGCACTCTTCTTTGCAAAGGAAAGTCGCTTATCAATGAACAGAGGCATCAGCCCGACCAACACCTGGCCGTACACGTCATTTTGAATTTGAAGATAGGCTTTGTTGCCCAGGCGCACGGGTTGGTTACCCAGGTATCCCGCGAGTGGTAAATGCACTTCCTCCAGGTTGCGGCCACCTGTGATCGAATACAGAGGTTGCATTCGATCGTTCTCGCGCATCAGAATGTTTTGTATATAGTCAAAATATCCCTCCAACTCGTCGAAGTGACCCATCTCATTGAACGCTTTCAACGTGTAGTATGAGTCGCGAAACCAGCAATAGCGGTAATCCCAGGTCCTTGAGCTGCCGTTGTGCTCGGGTAGTGCCATGCTGCCCGACGCAATGATACCACCGGTATCTTCGTATTGGTGGAGCTTTAGGACCAGAGCCGACCGGATGATGTGCTCCTGATAGATGTCGGGAACGTAGGTACCTTTTGTCCAGGTCTGCCAATACCGAATTGTCTTGTTGATAAAATCCTCCGCCGTCGGCTTTAGCGGTGCTTCCAGGGGTTCGCCGTAGGTAAAGACGAGGTAGCGGTTCTGATCCAGCACAAAGGGTTGTTCATCCAGGATATACCATAGCGAAACATCCGTAGTGAGCCGCGCCTGCATTTCGAGGTTGAGGAACCGGATGTGGTTGCTGCCAATAACCGTCTCGGGAACGATCGTCCCGTAACCGCCTACAGGCCTGCACCTCGCGGTGATGACCGGTCGCCCTTCCAGGAGCTCGATCTTGCGCACGAGCATTAACGGTTTGTAAAAACGTTCGTACTGTGAAAAGCGCGGCGCGCAATCGATCACCCGAAACCGACCGGAGGCCGTAGTGAATTCCGTGGCCAGTACGTTGGTATTCGGAAAGTAGTATTGACGACTGGTGAATTCTCCCTCCGGTGTTATCGAGAAAACGCCACCTTTCTCTTCATCAAGGAGGGAACCAAAAAGAAAGGAACTATCGAAGCGGGGCATGCACATCCATTTGACATGCGCTGCGGTGTCGATATAGGCCAGGTAAGAGCAATTGCCTATAACGCCCAGGTCATAACGATGAATCGCCATCTATTTTATTCTGCCAGAAGGTTTAACAACCGGATCATCTCAGACTGATTGGCCAGACTGTATTGTGCCAGGGTATTTCCACGGCCGACCTTTATTGTGATTGCCTTAAGCGCAAGCGCGCGAAACATGTCCTCATCAGTTTTGTCGTCGCCAACCGCCATAATGAAATCGTAGGGTTCTGAACCCAGCAATCGTTGAGCCACGGATCCTTTGTCTACGCCGGCCATACGAACTTCAATGACCTTGTTGCCATCAATAATATGCAACGGCGAATTTCTTAACAAATGATGAAGATTATCCAGAAGCTCACGTGATCGGATGAAACCAAGTTCGGGGTTCACGTTCCGGTAGTGCCACGCGAGCGTATGGTTCTTTTCTTCGATCATCGACCCCGGGCTTCGCTGTTCGAACAATTCGAGGGTCGGTCTGATCAAAGGTTTCCACGATTGATCAATCGGTTTCTCGTGATGCCAATCCATTCCGCGCATCCGCACGGAGGCGCCGTGTTCGGCTACGAGGTTGATGGGCACATCGTCAAACCATTCTTGCAGCGTAGCGCTGTCCCTGCCACTGATGATCGTAGTGTCTGTGTTCGGCTTCGACGCAATCACTCTCAGCAACTCAATGAGTTCCGGATTTGGAACCGCCTGCCTCGGATGCCGTGCAAATGGCACCAGCGTTCCATCGTAATCGAGCAACAAGTGACGCCGCGAGGCCTTCCTGAACTTTTTCGCTATCTCGGCCAGTTCATCGTAGGACAAGTGTTTTGTCGCCTGCGCTCGCTGACTTTCCTTTACCTCGTCGAGTTGCTTAAAAAAGTCGTTAACCCAATGAATGACGTTGTACTCACGCAAACGCTTCTGAAGAATGGCTATCTTTTTCTGCTGCTCTTCAATGGGCATCGTGAGGGCCGTGTGAATCGCATGCGCCATCTCGTCCTTATCCATCGGATTGACGAGGACCGCTTCGCCCATCTCGTTGGCGGCCCCGGCCAGCTCAGACAAAATAAGTACACCCTTTTCGTGCGACGAAGCGACATATTCCTTAGCGACGAGGTTCATACCATCGCGCAAGGGCGTGATCAGCCCGGCATCGGATTCTTCATATAGCGCCACCAGTTCCGGAAAGGAGAGGTGACTATAACGATAAATAATGGGCTGCCAGGCGAGAGTTGAGTATTTACCATTCAATCGACCAACAAGCTCCTCGATCATTTGCCGCCGCTCATTGTACTTTGAAATAATCTGTCGCGAAGGGACGACGACGATAATGAACACCACCTTCTCCTTCCATTGCGGATAGAGTTCGAGGAACCGA
>CAZIAG010000204.1:2965-7175 GCA_964537375.1 uncultured Roseivirgaceae bacterium | reverse complement strand
AAGAGCAGTTCGCCGCAGTGATGAATCGACGTGTGGAGCTGATTCCAAAGTGGATCGAAGCTATGCTGAACATTAAATAAAAAAATTTGAACAGTGATTAATCAAATGATTAAACGCTTAACGTCATGATACCATGAGTACAATCAATTCCAGAATTCGTTTCATCTTTTTTCTGTCGGGAGCCTGCGCCTTGTTCTGCCATTCGGTGTCAGCGCAGGAACGTCGCCTTACGTTGGCCGAGTGCCAACAGCTTGCTCTAGAACATTATCCCTTGAATAAGCAGCGCGAACTCGTCGCCAAATCCGGAGCCTACAGTGTAGCCAACGCCTCCAGGGGATCTCTTCCGGCCATTGGAATCTTTGGACAGGCATCATACCAGTCCGACGTAACCCGTATCCCAATCTCATTGCCCGGCGTGGACATTCCTGAAGTTCCGAAAGAACAGTTTCGTATCTATGGCGAATTGAACCAGCCGCTAACGGATCTCGTTACCGTTCGCCGCCAACGCGCCCTGGAGGAAATCAATGCGAACATACAGTCGCAGTCACTGGAAGTGGAACTTTATTCACTTCGCGATAGGGTCAATCAGCTTTTTTTCGGCGTCTTGTTATTGGACGCCCAGATCGCTCAAAACAATCTCGTGCGCAAGGACCTGCAAAGCGCCATGGAGAAGGCGAAGATATCCGCGGAATTCGGGACTGCGTTGCTCACTGCAGTCGACAAGCTCAAGGCTGAGCTGCTGCGCATTGAGCAACGCGCGCTTGAACTCAATGCGACACGCCAGGCGTATCGCGACATGCTTGGTTCCTTTATTGGCCAGAGACTTTCGGAAAACGACCAGCTTGTTCGACCCGAATACGTGGACTATACATCGGACGTTTCCGCGCGCCCGGAAATGAGGTTGTTCAACTATGAAGGACAACGTATCGCCGCGCGAGAGAAACTGTTATCCGCCCGGAACCTTCCGAAGTTCTCGCTGTTCCTGCAAGCCGGCTTCGGACAGCCATCGCCGGTTAACATGCTGGAAGACGACTTCTCATCCTATTATATCGGGGGACTCAGGCTGCACTGGCCTTTGTCATCTTTCTATACATCGTCGAACGAAAGACAGATGTTGGTTATCAATCAGTCCATGATCGATCTCCGCAAGGAAACATTCCTGTTCAACACCCAGCTCGAGGTCACCCGTCATGAACGGGAAATCGAAAAACTCAGGTCGCTCATCAATCGCGATGACGAAATTATCGCGTTGCGAACATCCATCAAACAAACCGCCAGCGTGCAACTTCAGAACGGCGTGATCACCGCCAACGATTTTATCGCTGAGGTAAACGCTGAAGACCAGGCCCGTCAAGCCAAACTGTTACATGAGATCCAACTCCTGATGACGGCCCGCGCGCTCGGCTCAACAACGGGTCAGGCACCCTGATACACGTCACCTCAATAAATGCTCCATCCCAACTTGCAACCATTACCAAAATGAAATACAACGTCCTCCTTACTTTATCTTTTCTCATTGCTGCCTGCAGCGGCCGAGACGAGGCCTTCGATGCTTCCGGTACATTCGAAGCGGAAGAGACCATTATCTCCGCAGAGGTGTCCGGTGCCCTTGTCGCATTCGACATCGAAGAGGGTCAGCACCTTGAAAAAGGACAATTGATCGGATATATCGACTCTACCCAACTGCACCTCCGAAAGGTACAGCTGCAATCCACCATCACTTCTGTCCTCAGCCAGCGCCCCGATGTCAATACGCAACTGGCGGCGTTGCGAGTACAACTTTCCGCAGCACAGCGGGAGGAAGACCGTGTAGCCAACCTCGTCAAGGGAGGAGCCGCAACAGCCAAGCAGCTCGACGACGTACACGCGCAGGTGGAAACGCTAAAGCAGCAGATCGCGGCGCAGAAATCGTCGCTCTCCATAACGCGCAACAGCATCGAACAACAAGTAGCCCCACTTCAGGCTCAAGTGGCGCAGGTCGAAGATCAAATCAATCGGTGCCGCCTGACCAGCCCCATTTCAGGAACTGTCCTTACAAAGTACGTTTCTACCCATGAGGTGGTGAGCCCAGGAAAAGCGTTATACAAGATCGCTGATCTTTCGTCCGTCGTGCTGCGCGCTTATATCACCGGTGCGCAACTGCCGGACGCAAAGTTGAATCAGAAGGTGAACGTCATCATCGACGGAGGCCCGGACGGTCGTCGTGAATTGCCGGGTGTGATCACATGGATAAGCGACAAAGCCGAGTTCACTCCAAAGACCATACAAACCCGAGATGAACGGGCAAACCTCGTATATGCGATTAAGGTAAAGGTCGAAAACGACGGCGTCATTAAGATTGGCATGTACGGCGAAGTGAAGTTGTGAATTATGGCATCGGTGCAGGTAAATGGCTTGTCAAAGAAATACGGCGAGGTCGTTGCCGTGAAGGAGGTCTCGTTTTCTGTCGAAGAAGGAGAATTGTTCGGCCTCATCGGCCCTGACGGGGCAGGGAAGACCAGCATTTTTCGAGTATTAACGACGCTCCTTTTACCCGACGGCGGCTCGGCGACCGTCGATGGCTATGACGTGGTACATGATTACCAACACATTCGAAGCCGCGTTGGATACATGCCCGGACGTTTCTCCCTTTATCAGGATCTTACCGTAGAAGAAAACCTGAAGTTCTTTGCTACGGTGTTCGGTACCACTGTCGCCGAGAACTACCACTTGATCAAGGATATCTATCAGCAGATAGAACCGTTTAAGAACAGGAGGGCGGGAAAGCTCTCGGGCGGAATGAAACAAAAACTTGCCCTGTCGTGTGCGCTTATTCACCGACCTTCGGTGCTGTTCCTTGATGAGCCCACGACCGGTGTCGACGCTGTCTCGCGCAGGGAGTTCTGGGAAATGCTGAAACGCCTGAAAGGCCAGGGGATCGCCATCCTCGTGTCTACGCCGTATATGGATGAGGCGACCCTTTGCGATCGGATTGGTTTGATACAGAACGGTGAAATCCTCTCGATCGACACGCCAGCCGGAATCATCGACGCTTACCCGGAAACGCTTTATGCTATTCGTTCAAACAGGATGTATCCATTGTTGAACGATCTCCGGCATCACGAGAATACCCGCTCGTGTCATGCATTCGGCGATTTCCATCACCTGTCACTATTCGACGCATCTCAATCTGCAATGGAATTGCTTCGGGGTTTTCTTCAATCAAAAGGACATGAACAGGTTGAAATGAAAGAGATCACGCCAACCATTGAAGACTGTTTTATGCGACTTTTAACTTCAGCGGCCTAATGCAACCGGTGATCTCAACAGACCAATTGACCAAACGGTTCGGCGACTTCACCGCGGTTGACCGCATCACTTTCGACGTGATGCCCGGTGAGGTATTCGGATTCCTCGGGGCCAACGGCGCCGGCAAGACCACGGCGATGCGAATGCTCTGTGGCCTTTCTCGTCCTACGGCAGGTGCGGCCACGATTGCCGGTTACGACATTTATCACGATCCGGAAAGGATAAAGAAGAGCATCGGTTACATGAGCCAGAAGTTTTCGTTATACGAAGACCTCACGGTATTGGAGAACATTCGTTTTTTCGGCGGGATATATGGCCTGCCTGCGCGAGAGATTCGGGTCCGGGGTGACGAATTGATCAGCGCGTTGCAAATGGGCGACGAGGCCCGAAAGCTCGTGCGCGACTTACCCTTGGGATGGAAACAGAAACTTTCCTTTTCGGTTGCCGTTTTGCATCGTCCCAAGATCGTGTTTCTCGATGAACCCACGGGTGGCGTAGACCCGGTTACACGTCGGCAGTTTTGGGACCTGATCTATCAGGCCGCGGAGCAGGGGGTGACGGTTTTCGTGACGACACATTACATGGACGAAGCCGAGTATTGCAATCGCGTGTCGATCATGGTGGACGGGCGCATCGAAGCACTGGGTCCACCCCGGCAATTGAAACAGGATTTTAATGTACCCTCCATGGACGCATTGTTCTACACACTTGCCCGACGGGCCACGCGTACTGCTGATTAACGATATACTTAAACTACTAACCGATCCTGGGGAATGAAACAGTTCTGGGTCTTTATTGAAAAGGAGTTCTACCACGTGTTTCGCGACCGCAAGACGCTGATGATGCTTTTCGGGTTGCCGGTCGTGCAAATTGTGCTCTTTGGCTTTGCCCTCACCAATGAAGTCAGAAACTCGAGTATTGT
>CAZIAG010000204.1:0-2955 GCA_964537375.1 uncultured Roseivirgaceae bacterium | reverse complement strand
GATCACGCACGTGACGCGGCTTCTCAGGCGGTGATTGGAAAACTGCAGGCGAGCCGATACTTCGACATTGAAAACTCATTGTTGAGCCCAGGTGCAATTGAGCGGGAATTTCAAAAAGGAAGCGTTCGCCTGGCGGTGGTAATCCCGGCCAATTTTGCCAACGAGATTCTTCACACCCATGATGCAAAGGTTCAGATCATCACCGATGGCTCGGACCCAAACCTTGCGGCCACCTTGACGAGCTATGTGCAGTCCATCGTCAGCGACTATCACTCCGACGTGCTGGGTGAACGGAAAATTCCCTATCGCATCATACCGGAGGTGCATATGTTTTACAACCCCGAACTAAAGGGTGCTCCGAACTTTGTTCCGGGCGTAATGGCGCTTGTCCTTATGCTGGTGTGCGTGATGATGACTTCTATCTCCATTGTACGGGAAAAGGAACTTGGTACGATGGAAGTCCTGCTCGTTTCCCCTTTCAGGCCGATCCTGGTGATTCTCTCGAAAGCAGTTCCCTACCTCCTCGTGTCGCTTGTCAACCTCGTCGTCATTGTGCTGTTGAGCATCTTCGCGCTGGGATTTCCCGTCAATGGGAGTCTGGTACTTCTTTTTCTTATCAGTACCATTTTTATCATTACGGCCCTGTCCTTTGGCCTGCTAATTTCTACGACGACGAACTCCCAGCAAACGGCCATGTTGTTGTCGCTGATGGGTATGCTCCTGCCGACGATACTCTTCAGCGGATTTATGTTCCCGATTGAGAATATGCCCCGGGTGCTGCAGATTATCTCCAACGTCGTTCCCGCACGCTGGTACTATATCATTGTCAAAGACATTATGATTAAGGGAGCGGGCTTTACGGCCGTGTGGAAGGAAGTCCTTATACTTTCGGGCATGACGATGTTCCTTCTCCTGATGAGCCTTAAGAAATTCAAAACGCGACTGGCATGAGAACGGTAATCATCCTCCTCCAAAAAGAATTTCGACAGATCTTCCGGAACGGGATGTTGTTGCGCATGATACTCCTGGTGCCTGTGGCTCAGCTTCTGATCCTGCCTCTGGCCGCGAACTACGAGGTCCGCAACATCAACATCGCCATAGTCGATCATGATCATTCAACGTACTCGCGTCAACTTGTTTCCATGATCACGGCGTCGGGATATTTCCGACTGGCGGGGTATGAATCCTCATTCGATCGCGCCCGTGTATTGCTGGAGAAGGATCAGGCCGACCTGGTGCTCGAATTCCCCGCAGGGTTCGAAAGGAACCTCATCCGGGAGAGTGAACAGCGATTGTTTGTGGCGGTGAATGCCATAAATGGGTCAAAAGCGGGTCTTGGCGCGTCCTATCTCGGCCAGATCGTCCGCGATTTCAACAACGAGATCCGGATGGAATGGATCGGGGAGGAGAGATTTAACCCAATGCCTGTGATCTCTGTCGCCACATCGAATTGGTTCAATCCTTTTCTCAATTACCACCTGTTTATGGTGCCCGGAATTCTGGCGGTGTTGGTAACGATGCTGGGCGGGTATCTGACAGCGTTGAATATCGTGAGGGAAAAGGAAGTCGGTACAATTGAACAAATCAATGTCACGCCGATACGAAAACATCATTTTATTCTTGGGAAACTAATTCCTTTCTGGATTATCGGTATGGTTGTCTTCACGATTGGATTGACCCTGGTTGCCATTCCGGTCTATGGGATCACACCGCGGGGAAGCGTGTTGCTGCTCTACGCATTTCTTGCCGTGTACCTGTTGGCGGTCCTCGCGTTCGGTCTGCTAGTGTCCACCTACGCCAGCACGCAACAGCAGGCGATGTCTGTGGCATTCTTCTTTGTAATGATCTTTCTTCTAATGAGTGGATTGTTCACACCAGTGGATAGTATGCCCGAATGGGCAAAGGCAATCGCTTATCTCAGTCCCGTAACGTACTTCATCGACGTCATGCGGATGGTCGTTTTGAAGGGCAGTGGTTTTGCGGATATCAAAACACACTTTGTTGCCGTAGTTGTCATTGCGATCATCCTCAACACGTGGGCGATTATCAACTACAGAAAAGTTTCCTGAACGTGGTGAACGCTCCACGCAATTAAGTACAGCACTCTTCCTTTTTGAAGAGCATTTGGGCAGATACGGAGGAGTTGGCTTTTGTCTTCAACTTTGTGAAAGAATTTCCCCACCCATGAAAGCGCAATGTTGAGGATTCCCGACGGAAGCTAACACGTGTTTGAACGCCTATGACCGTTTTCAGGGACCGCAATAGTAAAGTCGAGTCCGCGTGTAGCCGTAAACGTTAACCGAAATAAATCAATTGCACATTAATTGCAGGAGGAACAATCTTTTTTAACAAAGTATTTGGTGATTCTTGCGAAAAGATTTTGTTACTTCAATTCGCAATCCCACACAAGGCACACCCCACGCTTATTTTCAGAGGCGACCGACAACGAGCGGAAAAACTACGAGAGCGATTCGAAGGGAAGGATACTTCAAGTTAAGGACATAAGTCTTAACCGAATAATAGTTTCCACCTTTAAACCTACGCCTATGACGCGGGATTACTACTCTTTGTTACGGCACAGGATCCTGTTGCCTTTCGTCCTATTATCATCCTTTCTTATAGCATCGCAACTGGCCTATGGTCAGTCAACGTTTGATCCCGGTATCGTCAGGATCAAGGTATCCGAACAGATGGCGCAGTATCTCGAAAGCGTACAAATGACGCGTGATGCTGATGACGTCATTCACACCGGCATTCAATCCATTGACGCGAACAACGTCAAGTACAAGGTGCGGTCACTGACTCGTGTGTTCAGGCCGGCAGGGAAGTTCGAAGCTCGTCACAGAAGGCATGGACTGCACCTTTGGTACGAACTGCGCATGGACGAGACGGCACCGGTCCTCGAGGCATTGTCGGCGTACGGATCGATTGACGACATTCAAGTCGCGGAGCCAT
>CAZIAG010000203.1:4037-7187 GCA_964537375.1 uncultured Roseivirgaceae bacterium | reverse complement strand
CTTATCGGGAAAGGTGAATACTCTTTTAAATACGACACCATCCTGTCGCGTTACTACCACACACAACTTTCCATTCTTGATCGAATCCAGATTCTCCGTGTATTCGCCAAAGACGATAGTACCAGCCTGAATGGGCAACATCGAATCGCCGCGGATCTCAAAGGCCCGGTAGGTTTTGTTCCGTGGTACTACAGGCATGTTGATCTTGGGCAGGTCTTTCACAAATTCCGGATCCTGGTGACCGGCCAGGTAGCCCGCCGACGCCTTCTGCGTGACCAGCTCAATGTTCTCACGATTGGCAGCATCCACCGTGATGGCCAGGACCTCTCTGCCTTTTTGGGCTTTCGACTGCCATTCCCTTTGAGGTAAACGGCTAAGGTCGCGATTGACCAGATTGTCGAGCGTGACGTTAAAGATGCGAGAGATTTCAACCAGAGAATTCACAGGTGGTGTTGCGCGCTCTTCTTCATACGCGCCCACAGCGCCTTGTTTCAAGCCGAGTTTCTCGGCGAGTTGTTTTTGCGTCATGCCGAAGCTGGCGCGCAAAAACTTAAGGTTCTTGTTAACGAATGCCATTCGCAGTTACTGATTGCCAATTAACTACCCCTGTGGTGTCCCGCCAGCGGCGGAACATCACAAAAGTAATTGTAAAAATACATCTATGCGCCCGTCCCAAAGCCAGGGCGCACTGTTGCTATGGCAAACAACATTACAAAACTAAAATATTTAGTTACCAAATACAAGTGTGTACTAATTTTTTTAGTTACTTCGATATATGGATCGCAACATCATCCATCTCGATCTCGACGCCTTTTTCGTTGCGGTGGAATGCCGACGAGACCCCTCCCTGGTTGGCAAGCCCGTATTGATTGGCGGAAGCAGCCGCCGCGGAGTAGTTTCCGCCTGCAGCTACGAAGCACGTCGTTTCGGCATTCATTCGGCAATGCCAATGTATCGCGCATTGCGTCTCTGTCCGCATGCCACGATCGTCCATGGCGACGTCCATGCATATAGCAGTGCATCGCAGGAGGTGACTCAGATCATCGCAGACGCCGCACCACTTTTTGAAAAGGCCTCAATTGATGAGTTCTATATCGATGCTACCGGACTAGACCGATACTTTGGGGCATTCAAATGGGCTACAGCGCTAAGAAGCCGTATCATACGTCAGACGCGCCTGCCGATATCGATAGGCATGTCGGTAAATAAGCTGGTTGCCAAAGTTGCCACGGGCGAATATAAACCAAATGCGGAGGTTCACATACCAGCGGGGACAGAAGGAGACTTCCTGGCACCGCTCGCCGTTGAAAAGTTACCCATGGTCGGCGCGCGCATGATGACTTCACTGCATGCCCTGGGCGTGAGGACGGTCGCCAACCTGCGCGAATTACCCCTCGCCTCCCTGGTCAATCATTTCGGAAAGCACGGCGTTGCCCTTTGGAACAGGGCACGCGGGATTGACGATTCACTGGTTATCCCTCACCGCGAGCAGAAATCCATCTCAACGGAATGCACATTCGACTTTGATTCAAAGGATACGCGGCGCTTGAAGGCTATGCTTATCGCGATGGTCGAAAAAATCGCCCATGGATTGAGGAAGCATAAAAAATTGACAGCTTGTGTCACCGTAAAGATTCGATACGACGATTTCGAAACGCAGACCAGGCAAGCACATATACCGTACACGGCGTCTGACCACATCCTATTAAGGGTAGCACAACAATTGTTTGATCAACTATATCAAAAGGGTAGAATGATACGCCTGGTGGGTGTGCGTTTAAGTGACCTGGTGTACGGGAGTCATCAAATACATCTATTTGACGATTGCGCGAGGGACATCAACCTCTATCAGGCGATTGATGTGATCAAACAAAAACATGGTTCCGAAAAAATCATCCGTGCTAATACTATGGGCGTCAACAAACGCGTACGAATGCATCTTAACATGTTCAGGGGTACCATGGATTATGAATAGACATCCGACTCGGATGACACAAGCTGTCAACCGCATGTGCGAATATTGGTTAAGTAAATAAAACGCGAACGACATGAAATACGGCCAGTCCATTAAACTTCCGAAGGAACCATCCGTCAAGGAGTTGTTTTTTATTGTCTCACCCCCGAGGCATATCATCAGCGACGTCTCGGTTTTGAAGGATGACGTACAATACCTTATCGGGCGACGATTTGAGGATCGCAGTGCCATCGCGCATATACCTCTATTCAGATATAATGACGAGCACCTTGACGATATGATCCGGCATGTCGAAACGAAAGCGCGAGACCTGGAGCCATTCAACATTTTTCTAAAGGACTTCGGCGTCTTCTTCCAGGGCGAGAAACGCACGATATATATGGACATCGTGAACAAGTCGCCGATTGAAGAGCTCTTCGAAACCATGATCCGGGAAGATTCCGGGTTTGTGCCTCATATTCCGATTGCGCGAAACCTGTCCATCGCAGAGTTTCTTCGTTGCTGGCCATATCTCAAGGGCCTCAACTACAGCAACCAGCATTTCCTCTGCGATCGTATCACCGTGCTGGCGCGTGGCCATTCGCGATGGGCGCACTACCGGGATATTCTGCTCGGCTGAAACAATCTCAACAAAAACACATATGGACCCTCTCACCATTCTCAAAGAGCGATTCGGCTTTCGGTCGTTTCGTATGAACCAGCAAGCCATCATCGATTCCGTGCTTCGCGGACGGGATACATTCGTCCTCATGCCAACTGGCGGAGGAAAATCGATTTGTTACCAGGTTCCGGCCCTTATGCTGGAAGGTACTGCACTGGTAATTTCACCACTCATTGCACTCATGAAAGACCAGGTCGATGCATTGCGCATGGCCGGCATCGAGGCTGCGTACCTCAATTCCGCGCAACCCGCATATGAACAGGATCGAATCATGAAGATGGTATGCGAGAAGAAACTCAAATTGCTTTACATGGCGCCGGAACGCCTTCTCCAGCGAGAACGGCGCCTTCCGCTTTTGGATCTCCTGAGTACGTTCCAGGTAAGCCTCATTGCCATAGATGAAGCCCACTGTATCTCACATTGGGGACATGATTTTCGACCCGAGTACTTGTGCCTCTCCGAACTTAAACGCGCATTTCCCGGTGTCCCGGTGATTGCACTCACCGCCACCGCC
>CAZIAG010000203.1:0-4027 GCA_964537375.1 uncultured Roseivirgaceae bacterium | reverse complement strand
TGGATGACCCGGCGATCTTCATTTCAAGTTTTAACCGCCCAAATATTCGCTATAGCGTAGTACCAAAACGCGATTGTCCCGAACGACTAATCCAATTTCTTGAACAGCGAAGAGATGAGTCCGGCATTATCTATTGCCTTTCACGAAAGTCCACAGAGGCGCTTGCCGGGATGCTCCAGGAAAAAGGGTTTAATGCTGTTCCCTATCACGCAGGTCTCGACCGCGAAGTCCGGTCAAAGCACCAGGAGATGTTTCAAACAGAAAGGGCAAAAATCATCGTCGCGACGATTGCGTTCGGCATGGGTATCGACAAACCGAATGTCCGGTACGTCGTACACATGGACCTTCCCAAAAATATCGAGAGCTATTACCAGGAAACCGGTCGCGCCGGTCGCGATGGACTCGAAAGCGAGGCGATCCTTTTCTATTCCCCGGCAGATGTCATCAAACTGAAAAAGTTTGTGATGATCGAAAATAACCCTGAACAGACGAAAGTGCTGCTAAGGAAATTGAATGAAATGGCAAAGTTCGGTGAACTCCGTACCTGCCGCCGCAGATACTTACTCAATTATTTTAACGAATCGGCTTCTGCATACTGTGGCAATTGCGATGTGTGCCTTGCAAACTATGAGGCTATTGATGGGACGAACCTTGCCCGAAAGGTGTTCAGCGCTGTTGAGGGTGTCAATCAGAAATATGGTGTGAACTATATTGTGGATATTCTCCGTGGCTCGGAGGCATCCCGAATTGATCAACGGCACCGTGGGCTTGACGCATTCTCAACCGGTCGGGACCTTTCGCGGAACGAATGGATCGAAGTGATTAACGACCTCATTACTGAAAAATACCTTGCCCGAACCACCGGACTCTACCCGTTGATCAGAATTACGGAAAAGGGGCGGCGTGCGATTGAAAACGATCAGCGCGTACTGCTTCGACGCAGAAAGAAACCGTCAATCGAGTCCCGTGTTCCCAACGGCTCCAGCGCAATGTACAACAAGGAACTGCTCGAACAGTTGAAATCTCTTCGACGCAGGCTCGCTGATCAGGAAGGCATCGCCGACTACCTGGTGATCTCCGACGTCTCCATCGTGGAAATAGCGACCTACTTTCCACATACCGACGACGAACTCGCCCAGATAACAGGCCTGGGTGCAACACGCATTCGAAAATTCGGTCACGATATCATTAACGTTGTCGTTGCCTATTGCCGAGCGCACGACCTGGCGGGGCGAATGAATAGCAAGACACCGCTACGAGCGGCGATGGAAACTCCGGGGCGTGATGGAGCGACGCGAAAAATGACGCTCGCCCTCTACAAACAGGGGCTCACCGTAGAAGAGATAGCCGCACAACGAAACCTTACCGTAGGAACGATCGACAGCCATCTTGCCTACTATGTCCGGAAGGGAGTCTTACGGATAGAGGATGTCATCGATACATGGAAAGTGGAGCGTATTCAGGAGGCCCTCGCATACTGCACCGGTCCAGGAATCACTCCAGTCAAGGAAACGCTCGGCAAAGCATTCTCGTACGACGACATTCGTTTTGTTATCGCATGGCTGGATCGGCTCAAGGCTGAGGAACCGAGACTGACCTATGTCACCGGCATGCACCGCCAATGCACCCATAACGAATAAAAAAACAATAAGCGGAGAACCTTCCAATGATGATACCCGGTGAAACCAGCTATGCCCAGGAGCAGCATAGAATCAATTGAATGGCAATGAAAACTCCTGAACAACCATCCGCTTGATCTCGTCTTTGCTAAGAGGCTTGTTGAAATAGTATTTTATCCCAAGATTTTTTGCGCGATCGACATCCATTGGGTCCGCGGATGAAGTGAGCACGACCAATGTGATCGAATCTTTTCCGGGAATGTCGGAACGCCGGAAGTTCTCGATGAACTCAAAGCCATCCATGACCGGCATACTCAGGTCAACAAAAATGATATCAGGCTTCGACAGCTCACCTTGCTTGTAGCGCTCCAGTACCTCCATAGCCTCTTCACCGTTCAAGGCGAAATGAATTTCATTAGCAAAGCCCAGTGAAGCAATCGTCTTTTCGCTGAGAAAGTTGAATATCTTGTCATCGTCAACCAGCAGTATGTTCTTCTTCGTCATCTTCTATTGTCATTTGATTTGGCGCGAAAGAAAATAAATCCGCGGCGTTAGAAAAAAGAATTCGAGGCCTTTTGTAGTTACAACGGGTGACATGCGAGTGGTGATTCCAATGGGGAATTAATTCTACTATCGATAGTGATGAGAAAACCAAGCGCATACGACCTTTGAATAATAACAATTTCGTATATTTAGATTCGAACAACGAAGGTCCGGAAGGACGGATTCCGGGCTTTGATAGCTAACCTCCCCACCTGTTCCAGCGGGTGGGGCTTTTTATTGCCACAAAAAAGAGCCGGTTCATATTCTTCTACCAATCACCTGGCGCTTCATCACCATAAATCACCCTCCACTTTTTTGCTACACGGTCCAACTCACTAAGGCCGGTTCTGCCATTCCATTTGCAGCGCCTCGCACACGCAGCGTTTCAATGTTAAAAGGTACATCACCTCTATTGCTTTCATCGACCAGTCGCCCGATCTCATAATTCAGCGGCTCCATTTCCTTGATGCAATCTTCCTTCAATTCATGACTTCGTTTCATGACCTCCGTGCATGCATCGCGCCCAGAGCAAAGTGCAAACGCTTGTGCTTCAAGATGCGTGGAGCCATCACGCGTCCAGAAACTTTTCCGTTGAAAAGTGTTGCAACCTTATAGTTAAGCCCATCTCCAACCTTGCAGGGCTTCACAGATATTTTTACAGTACTACAGCCATCGATAATGGCATTTGACGGTGGGATACTGTGGAAGTCATACCATTGAAGCAAACAAAATCGATTCCGCTCTGTATGCCCACTGCCCGGTCGGGCATGGCGCCGTCAACGATGAATAAACAATTCAGCCACTAACATAGCCGCAGCCCCATTACAACACTTCAGTTTCCGCTTTGATTATCCGTCAGCTCCAAATCTCCGGCAGCCTCGGTGAACAGTACGCCGCGTACCATCTCCAGGGGCGGCGCTCCCTTTTGCACGTTCAGGCGAATAATGGCCCGGAAGGCATCATCCAACTGCATGAACGCAGCGGCCTGTTCTGCGGAAAGGGCCTTTTTGAATCTTTTGAAAAATACCCTGCGCAGTCTTGCCAGTGTCACGTCGTTCTTAAGAACTTGCATCAGGTATGTATTCAGATCATCCGCCGACAGTTTGTTGAAGTCGCGTGAATACAGGGAAATCAAATAGATGCATTCGAGTTCAAGGTTCTTCGTGGCCGCCGAATAGTATTCATACACCGGCCAGAATGAAGATTTCTCAGCTTCGGTAAGATCCATGTACTCAAGGATCAGGGCTTTCTTCTTCATCGACCACGTCAACTCCACAAAACGGAGACTGTCGTCAAATTCCTGACCTGGAGATGGTCAGGCCGAACCAACGATAAAAAGCAGGCTGACAAAAACGCGCTTCATAACTAAAACGGAATTATGGCTTCGCTCTCGGAAGACCAAAAGAGTCAAAATATTATGCCGTCGCTCCAAAGGCACGAGATTTTAACGCTCTGCCGATGAAATCTGCTGCATTTGGTCACGCCCAACAATAAGTTCATTTCAATTCCGTAAATTATATGAAGAATCACCCGCTACCGGCGCTGCGATGATCAGGTACCTGTCTATACTTTTCCTTCTAATCGGAATCCCGGCTCGAGCTGTGTCGATATTGATTCCCATGGACAAGGCCCAGAAGGATCATTTGAAAGCGTATGGCATCGCCTATTTTATTCTCCAGCAGGAAGCCAATGTGCAATGGCTTCTCAACTACCGCGGCGGGAGTTTTCTCGCCGAATGGAGCGCGGCTATCGAAACGGAATGTGCCGTCCGCGGAATCAGCTACGAGATCAAGAACGACACCGAAGTCGACGCCATTCTTTCACAGATATCCTCTCCCGCTGTGAACATGAATGTGGTGACGCTT
>CAZIAG010000202.1:0-7188 GCA_964537375.1 uncultured Roseivirgaceae bacterium | reverse complement strand
TATCGTCTCAACTGGTAGTGTAGTTCGAATGTCGGTCGTTTATTTTATTCAACTGGTCGATAGACTCTTTGCGTGGACGCTCATTCAAGTTGATGTTGAACGTATTTTCTTTCTGGGTGATCCTATGCTTCTTCAGATACAGCAGTTTGTCTTTGCGATTCTCATCGCGACCGTAGATCCCAATGTCGATCCAGTCGTCGATCGGGATAACGTGCTCGTTACCGACGCTGTCCGCACGGAGTTTCTCGGCAGTCACCTTGAGTGTCACTTCGTAGGTGGTGCTGTCGATCTCCCGGTATTCGGCGGACTCTGCTTTGTTTTCAAACAGCGTAATTGTTTCAAACATGTCGTGGATAACAGACTGAAGACTATCCGGCGTCACCGCGCGGATGTGTTTGAGCAGATCCGCTGACGTCGGGTAGGGAGCATCGCGGAAACGCCATTCATCCAGGTAGTTCCGGAACGCTTCGTTCAACCGGTCTTCTCCAATGTAGTCTTGTAAGGCAAAGAACACCAGCGAGGCCTTTCGGTAGTGAATGTACCCCTGGCTTTCGACGAGTTCCAAGGGTTGTTCTTTCTTGGTCTCGGTAGCGCGCCCGCGAAGATATCGATCGAGTTCGTATTTGAGGTACTTCTCGATCATTTCGGGTGGCACTGAATGCTTCATCACCATCAGTGCCGAATATTGCGACATGCTCTCCGACAACATCGCATTACCCTTGACACGAGCCTCCATGACCTGGTGACCCCACCACTGGTGGGCTACCTCGTGCGCGGTGACATAATAAACGTAGTCGACATCTTCTTCAGGATCGTCCATCTTGGCGATGAAGCCGAGCCCCTCGGAGAAGGGAATGGTGTTGGCGAATGATTGCGCGAAACTCGAATACCTCGGGAACTCCATGATGCGCAGCTGCCCGAACTGGTAAGGACCGAAGTTTTCACTGAAATAAGTGAGCGCGTCTTTCATGCCGGTCATCATGCGCTCGAGGTTGTACTCATGGCCGGGATGATAGTATATCTCGAGATTCACATCGTTCCACTTATCTCGCACCACGGCATAGCGCGCGGAAACGATAGAGTAAAAGTTGCACATCGGTGCATCCATTTCGTAATGGAAATACCGCCGGCCGTCCTCCTGCCATTCCTTTTGAAGGTACCCGGGCGCAATCGCGATCTGGTCAGCCGTCGTTCCCAATACAACCCCGAAACGGATGTGATCAGCGTCGTCTCCGAACAAACTCATCGCGCGTCCACGCGGATCTTGGCGGTCCAGCATGCGTTCCTTCACTTCAAGGTCGTGGTCTTTCCGGTCGTTGTCATCGAATATTTCGAGTCCTTCGTTGTAACCGATCGTGGGGAAGAATTGTGTGTTGTTGAAGAAAGTGCCATTGAAAACGACGTTGGTGTTGGATCCGCCTTCCACAAAACCTTTGGTCGTAAACGAAACCTTGAAATCCATCCTCACACTATCACCCGGCTGAAGCGGCTCTGCCAGTGAGTAGATGAAATAACGGAACTTCTCATTTGCATGGGAGACGCCCGCCTCCCGGTCGAATTTGACATACTCGATCGCAAGCTGATGATCCGGATTGTGTTGGATATGGATCTCGGGGATCGGCTCCGATGTCTTGTTTTTCAGGTAGTAATGACCTTCCGCAACAAAGTCGCGTTCATAGGGATAAAGTTCTACCTTCAGTTTGGTTTCAACGATCCTGGGTTGGATCAGTGTTTGATATTTACTGTACTCCTTTTCATATGCAGCCTGCCGTTCCAGTCGTTGATCCCGGGTCGTGAATTCGTTGATGATGTTCGTATTGTAATAGATATAGAAACCCGACGAGATGAACAGTACGGCGGATCCGAGGATCAGCGAGACCAATCCCCGTTTCAGACGAAGCTTGCCGGCCTTCCACCGAATCGAAATAACCGCTTCCGAACCCCGTGCGGAAAAGATGACGGCGATGCAGAATAACAAAAAGGCGAACGCGAACCAATAAGTCTTGAACCACGTAAACGGCGTGGTGAAATGACCGTAGACATTCATGTCGGAATACGTGCCCAGGCTACCAGACCCGAATGCGAACAACGCATGCTCGAGCCCCATGCTACTCAGCGAAATCGTGAGGATGTAAAAGCCGATGCAAACAGCGTAGCCCAGAAATTTATTGTTTACCATCACCTGGATGAAGATGGCCAGGAACGTCTGAAGCAATAGCATCGATAATGTCTGCGTAAACAACGTCGCGAAATAGATATCGAACTCAAACTTATAGTATCCATAGGCGATCTGGATAAGCACACCGGCGACGATCATCAGCAAAAGCAGGCCGATATACACGATGAACAGCGAGAAAAACTTCGCGATCAGCGTGGCGAAATCGGAGATCGGCAGTGCATCAACGATGAGATTCACTTTCGCAGCGCGCTCTTTCCACACAAGTTCGCCGGTGTAGAAAACGACAATGATGATAAGGAACAGGTTGAAACTGCCAGTGACGATAGACAGAACGTTGTACGTGGTAGGATACGAGTTGGTCCCGTAGATCTCATTCATGTTGATCGCGTTCACGAATATGAACAGCAAACCGGCGATGACAATACCGATAAATGGAACTTCGTTAAGGATGGATGTCAGGTACAGTCGTACCATCCGGAATAGTTGGATCAGCCGCGTCTTACGGTTCACAACTACCGTTGGCTTGGGAATAATAACCTGGTCGACGGATATTGTCCTCATCTCCGCGGTCGGCCGCCTGCGGATTAGCGAACCTCTTACCACGGTAAAGCTGAACGCAAAATACGTGACCGCCAGGGCAAGCACGCCTACACCAATCCAGAACAGGCGGTTGTACAGCAAGTAACCAGAGAGTGGAACAAGCTGACTATTCTGCTCCGCCGGCGTCCAGTATTGCGTAACCAATTCGAATGCACGCGCACCAAAAGGATCCAGTAGGGCCGCCAGTTCCTTTTGCTCCAGTGTGCTCAGCAATCCATCCGCAGTCAGGTAAAGTACCAGCAGCAGGATACCCTGTACATAGATCACCAGCGACTTCCGGCTTAGCGTACCACTCATGAACAACAGCGAACCACAGACGAACAGGTTTGGTACACAAAACACGAGGAACGGCTGAAGGTGATACCAGAAATTGAATGGCAACATACGATCCGGATCGCGGCCGGGCATGAACTCGCCCAGTACAAATCCCATCCAGATCCCGGAGGCGATGAAGACCAATACCACAAATGAGCCGCAGAACCGGCCGAACAAATATGAGAACTTGTTCATCGGCGTGCTGAACATGATCGCTTCCGTGTTGTGTTCAAAGTCGCGCAACACGGCAACACCCATGACCGCCGACGCAATCAGGCAAAGGAACACCGACACGATTAGCGTCATGGCCGATAATACCATCGGCGAATTCTCTTTTATCTGCCCGACCGCCCCACCGATCTGTACAACGTCGGTCGTGACCGCCAGCAAGCACATCAGGAAAATGATCCCGAAGTAGATATAGGTGGCGGGTCGGTTTCTTCTGTATTTGAGCTCGAAACGAAATACTTCTCCAAGCATGGTTTGTCAGAATTTTACGTACGTGGATCCGGTTAAACGGCGACAGCTGATTCCTTCTCCTGTGTGCCAAACACGTGAGCAAAGTAAACGTCTTCCAGGTCTGCCTCCACCATTTCAAAGGAAGCGTCGGGTTGTTCGGCACTTAGGACGCGTATCTCCGGCGTGCCCGCGATGAGCCGTTCAGAGATGACGTGATACTTCTCCTTGTGAGAGGGTAACTCCGCCTTCGCGATACGTTTCTTCCAGATCTTTCCCGAGACTTCCTGGATGGCGTCAATGGGACTTCCCTTGTACAACACCTCCCCCTGGTTGATGATCGCCATGTCCGTACACAGCTCTTTTACGTCTTCGACGATGTGGGTGGAGAGGATCACGATAGTGTTTTCGCCGATCTCAGAGAGCAAGTTGAGGAACCTGTTTCGCTCGGCAGGATCAAGTCCCGCCGTAGGCTCGTCTACGATGATCAGCTTGGGATCGGCCAACAACGCCTGGGCTATGCCGAAGCGCTGTTTCATTCCACCGGAAAAACCGCCGAGATTCTTGTGCCTGGCCGCCCAAAGGTTGGTCTTGTGCAGAAGTGCCTCGACTACCTCTTTCCGCTCCCGCGAATTCGTGATGCCTTTAAGCACGGCCAAATGGTCGAGCAGGGTCATGGCCTGAACCTTCGGATAAACGCCGAATTCCTGTGGCAGGTAGCCCAGGATCTTTCGTACCTCCTCCTTTTGACGCAGCACGTCGATATTGCCCAGGGTTATCGAACCGCTATCCGCTTCCTGCAATGTGGCGATCGTTCTCATCAATGAGGATTTACCCGCCCCGTTGGGACCCAGCAATCCGAACATGCCTTGTGAAACTTTCAAGGAAACATTTTTCAGCGCCTGTACGCCGTTTGAATACGTCTTGTTGAGATTTTCGATGATCAGCTCCATGAAATCGGGGTTTACCTGTCAGAATTAGTATCCACTTCCACGTTTGCATTACGGGAAATTGAAACTTCCTATGAGTCAATGTAATGGTTATTAGTCAATTTCCAGAAAATTTTTGGAAAGTTGCCCACCCAACAGCGATAGACGGAAACAACGCCCCCAGCCCGGCCCGTTACCTGCCCGGCCTCGCGGGAAAACCGGGCCTTCTGGGGATCGAAATAAAAGCGTTTCTTTATGCCCTGAAAACTCGAAATCCACTGGTTATGATCATGATGCTGGTTCGCAAGTTGCTTTTGCCGATCATTATTTGTCTCACGAGCCCAATATGCCTCCTGTCGTGCAAGAGTTCGTCCGCCGAAGAGGGTGCCTCCGCCGATGAGATTTCTCAAGCGGGCACTACTGACACCAAAAGCCCTGAAGATTTTGAAGAAGAAGGGCCTCTCGACGAGGATGGAAAACTACTAATGCCTCCATTCAGTACAACAGAACTGTCGCAGAACAGCCTCCTTCAGGAACCGCAGCTTTCCAACCTGATCGAGTCGCCTGCTCCGGGGGCGACCTATTACTACCGCGGCGCAGTGGCGCAGCATTGGTCGTCGGATTGGTCCTTAACGTTTGTTGCCGAACAAGCAGGAAGCCGAACTACCATCTACCTTGTCGCGTTGGCAGAATCAGGAACCGGTCACCGCGTGTACTCGATTCCGGTCCACCAGGAGGAAAGTGGAAAACTGGTCATGAAAAGCGTCTTTGGTGGATATTTCGGGGAAATCATTTGTCGTTACGATTTCCGCGGTAATGCTCGTGTGGAGATAATGAAGACTTACGGCAACGACTTTAAACCGTTGACCTCATTGCCCATGCTGGACCGTGAAACGGGGGAAGCGACAAGCAAGGAGGCCATTGCGGCCATTTTACGACGTCTTCAAATGGATGGGGAATGGGGGCATGTCACCACGGAGCAGGGCGCATCCGGAGAAGATATTTGGGTTATCAATCCCTGTGACGCGGGGATGTGGCTTCATTTTGTACTCGAAAAAAATGATCACTACTATTCCCATACCGACCCGCCGATCCTGGTCTTTAGCTACCAGGATTCGTACGATTGGGATATTAGCTCGATTTCCTGGACCGATTTCGGGAATGCAGTGAAACTTCAAACAAGCACAACGTATCCCGGCCCCGAAGAAAAGGTATATGAATATCGCCTCGAAACCGCATCCGGTGCGCGGATATTCGACAGCCGCTATGCGTTGAACTCCCAAACAGCAAATGTTCTCGCTACATCAAGCGAAGAATGTCCCGACGATGAAGAAGAGCACTAGAAGCGAATACCACCCGCTACTGTTCGAACACCGGGGCATCGGATGGTCTGAACCCTTGGAATTCGAAAGTCGCAGGCGATAACCCGTCTCAGTAAATTCACTTGATACGCGTGTGCCGTGGGAAAATAGTCTGCCTCGGGAGTCAATACTAATGACGCTATTTCCAAATAAGAAACAGAAGTTCTCAAATAATGTCGAAAAAACAAATCCCGCCTTTTCTATTGTTGATTGCGGTGGGCATGACGGCCTCCCTTTTTCTCTTTTCGTGCAAAAGCGAGCCTGGCGCGACTGTCACGGCCGATCCGGAAATTCCTGAGGATTATGACGATGGCGACCCGATGGAAGATGATGCGGGGGAAGCTTCGGACGAAGCTGAAGACGCATCCGCTTCCTATAGCCTGAAAACTCCCTTTAGCACACTAGAGCTGCCACCCGGACGAACACTGGATGCGGAGGAACTTGCAGAAGCCGTTGAGACTCCGGCACCCGGGGCGTCCTACTACTTCAGGGGCTCCCTGCCTACCCACTGGGCATCCGATATGTCCGTCGAGCTGGTCGCCGAAAATATTGGCAACCGTACCACCATCTATGCGGTAGCTTTTTCGGAGGCAGGAGGTAGAAAGCATTTGTATACCCTGCCCATTCACCAGGAGGAGGGAGGCAAAGTGGTTTTGAGAAGCGTGTTTGGTGGAGACTTTGCCGAAATCCTATGCCGTTACGACTTCCGTGGAAAACCCAGGGTCGAGATTCTGAGTCCCTATACATATGACGACGATTTTACTCCTCAGGCCGTTCTTCCCATGCTCGATAAGGAATCAGGTCAGGTAAATAACAAGGACGCCATCGTAGCGATCATGCGACGCCTGCAGATGAGTGGAGACTGGAAACTCCTCGGGACAGAGTCTGGTTCATTCGGGCAAACCATTTGGGTCACTGATCCTTGCGGTGGTGGAAGCTGGCTTACCATGATGCTGGAGGAAGGGGAGGGTTATGAAACCCTGGCGGAATACCCCGTTATTTCCTTTAGTGATCAGGATACCTACGAATGGACGGTCAATGCGATTTCCTGGAGTGATTTTGGGAATGAGGTCAAACTGAGTACAAGCTCGAGAAATTCGTTTCTTGAAGACGCCGATAACAAGGTATATGAATACCGTCTCGTTCCGGCCGCCGGCGCCCGCGTATTTAATGAAGTCTATGCAGTAACATCCCAGGTGGAAAACGTTCTGTCCAAATCGACCGAGGATTGTCCCGAAGAAGAGTATTGAAAACATAAGACGGGAGGCTCTTGAACGTAACGGTGAGTGCTATGCCCTTGCTGTGTATCCAGAGAGGAAGTTCTCCCACAGTCGACAGAAGAGTGACC
>CAZIAG010000201.1:1018-7248 GCA_964537375.1 uncultured Roseivirgaceae bacterium | reverse complement strand
AAAGTCAGGCGACAAAGTGATCGTTGAGGTGACCTCCTGGGCGCTGGGCGACAAGAAATGGGAAGCGAAAGTCGTGGAGGTGCTCGGCAAGGCCGGAGAGAATGAGGCGGAGATTCATTCCATCATGGCGGAATTCGGATTGCCCTTTCGCTTTCCGGAGATCGTCGAGAATGAATCGACAAAAATATCCGACGAGATCACTGAAGATGAAATTCGCAAACGTTGGGATTTTCGCAGCATCACCACCTTCACCATTGACCCGGAGGATGCGAAGGACTTCGACGATGCCCTGTCATTCCGGAAGACGGAAAATGGCTTATACGAGATCGGTGTACACATTGCCGACGTGACACATTACGTCAAGCCGAATTCAATCCTCGACCAGGAAGCATTTGATCGTGCAACGTCGGTATACCTCGTTGATAGAACCATTCCGATGTTGCCGGAACGCCTGTCGAATCATTTGTGTTCCTTGCGCCCCGATGAAGACAAGTTGACGTTCTCCGCGGTGTTCGAAATGGATAGCCAGGGAAAGATTCATAAGGAATGGTTTGGACGCACAATCATCCATTCTGACAAAAGGTTTACTTACGAAGAAGCGCAGGAAGTAATAGAGACCGGTGAAGGTCCGTTCAGCGAGGAGTTGAGTGTCCTCAACGACCTTGCGAAAAAGCTCAGGAAGCAACGATTTGCCAGGGGCGCGGTCAATTTCGAAACCACCGAGGTAAAGTTCAAGCTCGACGCCAAAGGCATCCCGATTGCCGTAATCCCAAAGGTGAGAAAGGATGCGCACAAACTGATTGAAGAGTTCATGCTCCTTGCCAACCGCCAGGTCGCCACCTATGTCCATAACCTGAAAAAGGGCAAGGAAAAAAATACGTTTGTTTATCGTATTCACGACTTCCCCGATCCAGACAAAGTGAAGGACTTCGCGCTCTTCGCGAAGCAGTTCGGTCATAAGATGAACGTCGAGGAAAGCAGCATCAGCCGTTCATTGAACAAACTGATGGAGGCCATCGAGGGCAAACCAGAGCAGAACGTACTGGAGCAACTCGCGATCCGCACCATGGCCAAGGCGAAATACTCCACCGACGCAAAAGGACACTTCGGTCTCGCTTTTCAGCACTATACGCATTTCACCTCTCCTATCCGCCGTTACCCGGACATGATGGTGCATCGGCTTTTGCAGCACTATCTCGACCAGGGAAAATCTGTCAGCAAGAGCGACTACGAAGACAAGTGTGTTCACTCTTCCGAACGAGAAAAACGCGCTGCCGATGCAGAGCGGGCTTCGATCAAATACAAACAGGTAGAATTCATGACCTATGCGGAGAAGAAGGTTTACGAAGGGCTTATATCCGGCGTCACCGAATGGGGTATCTACGTGGAGATCATCGAGACGAAATGCGAGGGCATGATCCGTATGGCCGACCTCACCGACGACTACTACGAATTTGATGAAAAACGTTACCGCGTCGTTGGCCGTCGCTCACGACGTGTCTACACGCTGGGTGACAAAGTGCGTGTAAAAGTCAAGAAGACGGATATCGACAAACGACTGATCGACCTGGTATTTGCCAGGAAGGAAGACGAAATGGAAGAAGACAGTGAATGGTAGCCTTTTCGCAGTCAGAAATTGATTCGCAGCGGACACCACCTCTTTAGAACACTCCCGCGAACTAATGATCCCCAGAGAAAAATCTTACCTGAAATGGATTGAGAGCGCCATCGAACGGCAGAAGTACGGCAAAGAACCATCGTCCCTCTATGAGCCCATCCGATATCTCATGGGTCTTGGGGGAAAACGCCTGCGACCGATGCTGACGCTTCATGCGTACTCCCTCTTCCGCGACGACGTTCGGCGCATCGTCCCGTTCGCTGTGGCGGTGGAGGCGTTCCATAACTTCACCCTCATGCACGACGACATCATGGACAAGGCCCCGCTCCGGCGAGGAAAGAAAACCGTGCACGAAAAATGGAACGTAAATACAGCAATCCTTTCTGGCGACGTCATGCTGGTGAAGGTGTACGATATGTTCCTGGGGTTGGACCGGCGATTACTCGGGGACGTAATGAAGGCGTTTAACGCCTGCGCCGTCGGTGTATGCGAAGGACAACAGCTCGATATGGAGTTTGAATCGCGGCGGACAGTCAGTGAGGCGGAATACCTGGAAATGATTCGAAAGAAGACGGCTGTCCTGTTGGGGTTTAGTCTTGAATTGGGGGCATTACTCGCCAACGCGAAGGCTACAGACCGAAAATGGTTGCGCGCATTCGGCACAAACATCGGCATCGCCTTCCAGCTCACCGACGACCTTCTCGATGCCTACGCCGATCCGAAAAAGTTCGGCAAACAGGTGGGCGGAGACATCATCGCCAATAAGAAGACGTATTTGCTGATCAAGGCGCTCGAATTGGCGAAGGGCAAGGACCGACGCGAGTTAACGCATTGGATCGCGTTGCAGAATTTTGATTCCGCGGAAAAAGTCGCCACGGTGAAATCCATTTACGATCGCCTTGGCGTCCGGGAATTGACTGCGCGAAAGATCGAGAGGTATTTCAAACGTGGCTTTGAGAATCTGACGAAGGTGATGGGCAATCCTGCCAACAAGAGGGCATTAGAGGAGTTCACCAAGGGTTTGGTTGAGCGCCAGTATTAGACGACCTGAGTGAATTTTTTATGCGGAAGGTTTTCATTGAGCGCTGGGATAGTTCTATCTTTCTTTCCGAATCAAATTCGTTATGAAACCTGCGCATATTGTTAACCTCTCCCTGATGATGTTACTTGAATACTTCATCTGGGGCTCGTGGTACGTGACGATGGGTACCTACATGGAACGACACCTGGCTTCCGACGCCTTCCAGATCGGTGCCGCGTACAACGCTCTCGCAATCGCCACGATCATCTCGCCATTTTTCGTTGGCAACGTCGCCGACCGTTATTTCTCCGCTCAGCGCATCATGGGGATCCTCCATATCGTCGGCGCGGTGCTACTTTACCTCGCCACGCAAACTGAAAGCAATGCAGGCTTCTATGTGCTTGTCCTGGTGTACTCGCTCATCTATATGCCGACCATTGCACTTTCGAACAGTATTGCGTTTCACCAGATGTCGGATCCCGGCAGGCAGTTCCCGTGGATACGCGTATTTGGAACAGTCGGGTGGATCGTCGCTGGTTTGATGATCCCAACGTTGCAGATCGAAGGCGAGTCGTTCACGTTCATGATGGCTGCCATTGCTTCTCTGGGATTGGGAATCTATAGCTTTTTTCTCCCGGATACCCCACCGAAAGGGCGACTGTCCGAGGGAAGCGCCATCGGTACCGAGGCGCTCATCCTCCTGCGCAACAAGCCTTACCTGATCTTCTTTGTTGCGGCGATCCTGGTGTGCATTCCACTGTCATTCTACTACAGCTTCGCGCATTTGTTCCTCAGTGAGGTCGGTATGGACAAGGCCGCCGGCAAGATGACACTCGGCCAGGTCTCCGAAGCGCTGTTCATCCTGGCCATACCCTTTCTGTTTTATCGTCTTGGTGTCAAGTGGATGATCATCATTGGTATGATCGCCTGGGTTCTCCGGTATGTATGTTTTGCTCACGGCGACGCCGGGCCAAACGAATGGATGCTCTATGCTGGTATTGTTCTTCATGGAATCTGTTATGATTTCTTTTTCGTCACCGGATATATGTACACGGAGAAAAAGGCCGGCGCCGGGATCAAGAGTGCCGCGCAGGGGTTGTTCACCTTTGCCACATACGGTGTCGGCATGCTAATCGGTACGCTGTTCTCCGGCGTTATCGTAGACTATTACCAAGCCACTGAGGGTCACCAATGGACGAACATCTGGTATGTGCCCGCCGCGATCGCTGTTGTGGTGCTGATCTTCTTCATAGCATTCTTCCACGAAAAACGGGAAATCCACGAAGTGGTGTGATTGTGATATCGTTGTTAAGAATAATAACCTCATAAACACACAGGCCATGAACATCGCAATGCTCGGCTCCGGTTTCATCGGACGCTTTTATGCCGACTCTCTGCAAGGCTACCGCAGCAAGGACAAAATCGTAACGATCTACTCGCGGCGTGAAGAAAGTGCGAAGAAGTTCGCGAAGGACTACGCCGTACCGTTCTCGACAACAAACATGGAGGACGCCATTAACCGTCCTGAAGTGGATGTCGTATGTATTTCGCTTCCCAACAACCTTCACGAGGAAGCCGTGATGCTTTGTTGCAAGCACAAGAAAGCGGTAATGACCACGAAGCCGCTGGGAAGAAATGCCGAGGAAGCCAGGCGAATGCTGGACGCTGTAGAGAAAGCCGGCATTTTCAACGGCTACCTTGAAGATCTCGTCTACACTCCCAAGTTTCTCAAAGCGCACGAAAGTGTAAAGAACGGCGCATTGGGACGAATCCTGTGGGCAAAGTCGCGCGAAACACATCCCGGTCCGCATAGCGATTGGTTCTGGGACCTGGAACAAGCGGGAGGTGGTTGTATCCTCGACCTCGGTTGTCATTGTGTAGAAATTGCACGGAACTACATCGGGAAAGACATCAAACCCGTCGAAGTAATGTGTTGGGCCGATACGCAGGTCAAACCGATCGAAGCTGAAGATCACGCCATCGGTTTGGTGAAATATGAGAACGGTGCGATCGGACAATTTGAGGTGAGTTGGACCTTCCGCGGTGGTCTTGACCTTCGCGATGAAGTAATGGGAACCGAAGGCACAATCTGGATCAATAGTTTTCTAAGAACTGGTTTCGAAATGTTCACGACGGGTAAGGGTGCGGATTACGTCGCTGAAAAAGCCGAAAGCAACACAGGCTGGCTATTTCCCGTGGGCGATGAACTTAACGAACTCGGATACAACCACATGTTCACCGACATGTTCAATGCTCTCGAAACTGGCCGGCAGCCGAAAGAAACGTTTTATGACGGTTATGTCGTCAACGCCATTCTGGACGCCGCGTATCGTTCAGCGAAGAGCAAGCAATGGGAGCCCGTCAAACTGGAAGTGTGGCGCGGCAAGACCGGCGTGACCAAGGACAGCCACCTCGCCGAGTACGACAGCGACCACTACCTTGTAAAGGAAGAGATGACGCACTACGGCGCGAAGAAGGTAATTCTCAAGCACAAGAAGACCGGAAAAATTACAGAGAAGGTATTGTCGTAAGGGTAGCATGGCCGGGTGAACAGACTCGTGGAGGTTTCATCTTTTCGCGCGAAGCTTAAGGGCTCGCCTGGCATCGATCGGCCCGTCCTAAAAGTTACCCGGTCGGGTATCGTCCATCACGCTTTCCAAATGCGTCACAAATCGTTCACCCATGATCCGGCGTGAGTAGCGTGTATCAGCCAATGCCCGAGCGTTTCTCTGAAATGCCTTCAGCAACGCTTCATGGTCAACGATTCCACGAATCCCGGAGGGACAACTCGCGGAATCGTTAACGTCAACGCGAAATCCACACCGGTTGGACTCTATCTCGTGGGCAATCCAACCACCAAAGTTTACGATGATCAGTTTTCCAGCGGCCAGTCCGTCGAAGAACTTATTGGGAGAACCCGTTTCGAGGATAGGAAATGGTTTATAACTGATGAACACCGCGTCGGTTATGTTTAATATGTCGCGGATACCGTCGCGCGTTTGAAACGGAACAACGGAGAAATTGTGAAGCTTTTCCTCTTCCGCGAGGCGAACCATGGTCTCCAGCATCGCACCATCGCCGCACAAGAAAAAGTGTAGCGGCAGTTGTGCATCCTGCGCCGATTTCGCGCACGCGACAAAGTGTTCAAGTCCGTTCGCCAGTCCGATGGCTCCGATATAGGAAACTACAAATTTTCCTTCTACGCCAAACCGCTGTTCCAATGTGTTGTCTTTCCCGGCAGAAGAAAAGTACTCCGTATCGGCGAAGTTGGTTACCACTTCGATATCGCTTCTTCCCGATTTGGTTTCCATTGACTGACGGATCGCAGGCGACAAGGCCACCAGGCCGGAAGCGGATCTATAGATCTTGCGTTCCAGGGAAAACAACCAACGCTTCAGCAATGGGTTTTTTACGATACCCATGTCGACGGGCGCGTCTGGCCAGAGGTCGCCCACCTCAAACACAAAGGGGATATTCCATCGTCGTTGAATGCGCCAGGCTGCGAGGCCTACAGTGAGCGGAACCGACATGGCGTAGCAAAGATCAACATTCTTTAGGGTGCCAGCCAGGCGGACCGCCCGTATAAGATAT
>CAZIAG010000201.1:0-1008 GCA_964537375.1 uncultured Roseivirgaceae bacterium | reverse complement strand
GGAAGAAACCAAAGCGGTTGTCGTACGGAACCGGGAGAAAATGAACCTCCATACCATCAATAGTCTCGCGCCGGTAGCGCCTTTCCGAATGAGATCCGATGATCACCACCTGGTGATTACGCTCCACCAACGCCTGGCCGAGATACCACGAACGGATGGCGCCACCATGGTAGGGCGTCCTGAAGTGTTGGTGGAGGATCAAAACTTTCACAGTGCAAAGAAAGCCAGGATTGTGAGTAATCACAGACTCCTTTCCAAGTACCACCCACTGTGGTGAAATTTTTCAACAATGCCGACGGGCCGGTGGAGCGGTGTGCCTGGATGCGAATGCCGGCGTTTGCTTATCTTGGCAAATAACTCACCGACTATGAAGCGAATGCACTTGATCCTCATCCTTAGCTTGATTGCCCCCGCCGCGCTGGCACAGACGGAATTGTTTAACGGTAAGGACCTTTCCGGCTGGGAAGTGTTTGGCACGGAACGCTGGTACGTCGAAAATGGCGAGTTGGTTTGTGAAAGTGGGCCGGACAAACAGTACGGATATCTAGCTACCAACGATAGATTTAAGGATTTTGAACTAGAGTTAGAGTTTTTGCAGGAGTCCAACGGCAATAGTGGTGTCTTTTTTCACTGCGACGTTGAAGGCACCCGGGTGTCGGGATGGCAGGCCGAGGTCGCCCCGCTGAACCATAACACTGGCGGCATCTACGAATCCTACGGAAGGGGCTGGCTGATCAAGCCGGCGGAAGAGAAGCAGTCGCTTTTGAAAGAGGGTCAGTGGAACCGCATGCTGGTACGGGTAAAGGGCGACAATGTAACCACTTGGTTGAATGGAGAACAGATGATCACCCTTGATGACGACAAGATCGGTTCAACCGAGGGTCGAATAGCGCTCCAGATTCACGATGGCGGGGGCGTCAAGGTACGTTGGCGCAACATACGCGTTAACCGCCTCTGAAGGTGTTACACCTTTTGTTTGGGCTGAGTATTCCGCGAATAGCTCAAGAT
>CAZIAG010000200.1:0-7268 GCA_964537375.1 uncultured Roseivirgaceae bacterium | reverse complement strand
TGTTTTGTTTGAAAACAATAGTGTGCTGCTGCCGACATTGCCATTCATTTTGAACTGGCGCAGCAGCGCAACAAACGGTGTTACGCCAGCGCCGCCGGCAAGGAATACGCCGGGCCCTTTATCAATGTATGAGTCCCACGCATCGCTGATTACCAGTTTCTCAGCGGGGCGTTTTCGGGACAGCGCCGCGGTGATGCCGTTTCTTTCGGCGTATATCTTGATCATCAATTCAAGATGCACGTCGGTAGCCAGGCCGGTGAGGGTAAAGGGAGCGGGCTCGCCAGCATGTTCCCCATCGGGCAGTGACAATTCGATCGCTTGACCGGCGTTAAAAGTAAATCCACTGGGTTTTTCCAACACGAATCGAATCACATTGTGATTCAACGGCTGCTTTTCAAGAATTTTGACGGTATGAGTCATTGCGTACGGTAAGTTTGCTCATTGGATGCGGCACCGACATTTTGGTTACAACGATACGGTCGGTTGAAGAAAGTTGTTTCTAAAGCGGCAACAAAAAAAATTATTGACCGCTAGTCTAATTGGACGAACGTCGTATTACCTTGCATCATCAAACCAACTCGAGCCTATGGAAGCGGGAAAGAAGCGGATTTTGATTGCGGAGAACGACCCCGACATGCTTTTCATACTTCACCAGGTTTTGCGGAAAGCCGGCTATGCCGTCGAATCAAGCAAGGGTACGAGTATCGTTGAAGCAAAGCATACGTGGCCAGATCTGTTTATTGTCGATCGCGACCTTCCTTCGATCGACGGAATGGCCGTGTGCAAGTTTCTTCGGGTGCGGGCCGAGACGAAATGTATACCCATTATCATGTTGTCATCTTATGAAATGCGGAAGAAGGCGGCACGTGTAGGCGTCAACGAATTTATTAAGAAACCGTTTGATGTTAATACGCTGCTAAAATCTGTGGAGCGCCACCTGCATAGACGACTGCCTTGAGATTTGGTAAAGGGGGGCAGGGATCGGAGGAACGTCTGACTTGCTTATTTAGCTATTACCTGCCCATCAGCCATTCGTTTTCAAACGCCTGTTCGCAGTCGCTACATTATCCCTGACGAATATCATCTTTCCTTCTAACTGACATCACTGTAGTGATCGTTATTGCGGAGTAGCTTTGGTCAAAACAATGGTATCTGCAAGTGATGATCAATCCTGTTTTCGAAGATCGAAGGCATGCTGCGTTTTTGCTGGCTGATAAACTTTCTGAGTATCGGGGAACCGATGCGATCGTGGTGGCCATTCCGAAGGGCGGACTGGAGATCGCCTCCGAACTGAGCCGCCTCTTAGACCTTGAGGTCGTTGCTATCCCTTGCAAGAAGTTACGTGATCCGGCAGACCCATATCGCAGCATTGGGTCGTTGACAACCGAGAGCGTGATCATGCATGACGTTGGATACGATGTGCCACAGAACTATCTTGCTCAGCGATTGAACCGCCTGAAGGCGCAGCTTTCGGCCGAGGAAACGTTTTACAATACATTCGGAGCACGCGACGGTTTAAAGGGACGGACTGTGATTGTTGTGGACGATTTTGTTCGCACGGGTGACAGTGTGCGAGCGATATTGCTGGATGTTGCGAACGCGAACCCCGCCAGGATAGTGGTAGCGGCGCCATTGATCAGTTGGCCCGCGGCCATGGAGTTGTCGTCTTCAGCAGACGACGTGTTATACTGCCAGCTTATGAGGCAGGAAGATCCCGTGGAGGCATACTATCGCCAATTCGAAAAGCTTACGGTGAACGACGCCAGGAGGCTTCTCGGAGAACTTCAGCCTCGTTTCCCTTAGGATTATGGCAAGTATGGACGCACACACACGCTCGCATAGATCCGTCTTGTCAATTGTTGCTGTCTTACAATTGCTCGTTTTCGGCGGCCTGACCTTGTATTCTGCACGAGAAGTATTTGTGCCGATTTCCTTCGCAGTATTTATCAGTTTTGTTCTTTACCCCATATGCGCATGGATGGAACGAAAAGGGACTGGAAGACTCACGTCTATCCTGATCAACATGTCGATCGTGACGCTTTTGTTGGCCGCTGTTGTCAGCCTTCTCATCCAGCAGTTCCTGGGGTTCGTCAATGAGTGGCCATTGTTCAAGCAGAGGTTATTGTATTCCCTCGGCGACCTCCAGATCTTTTTCGACGATGTAGTTGGTATTTCACGGGACCAACAGGATCTGTGGCTTTCGCAGCTGGCGTCTCAGTCGGCGAGCGATTTCTGGCGGGTGTTGGGGAACATGATTTCCGGTTCGGCTTTTTCCCTGGTGATGATGGCCCTGATACCGATCTACGCTGTGCTGATTCTTTACTATCGTCATATCTGGGTTGAGGTTCTGTGCCGGATCTTTCCCGACGATCGTCGTAACGATATCATGCGAATACTCAGGCTGAGTATCGATGCCTACTACAACTTCATCAAAGGCATGGCCATTGTTTACCTGGTCGTAGGCATACTCAACAGTGTCGGACTGGTGGTGATTGGAATACCCCACGCCATCCTGTTTGGTTGCATCGCGGCCGTGCTTACGTTTATTCCATACGTTGGCATTATCGTGGGTTCGTTGTTGCCCGTCGCTATGGCCTGGATTACTTACGACTCCATCTGGTATCCCGTGGGCGTTGTGGGTGTGTTCTCGTTGGTGCAGTACCTGGAAGCGAACCTTATCTTTCCGTTGGCCGTGAGCAATCGACTGAATGTAAATACATTTGTTATGCTGGTCGCGATCTTCACCGGCGGTTTGCTTTGGGGTGTGTCGGGGATGATTCTCTTTGTGCCTTTTGCGGGGATCCTGAAGCTCATTGCCGACAACAGTCCCGGACTGAAGACGTTATCTGTGGCGTTGGGGACAAAAGGCAAAGACTGAGGGCGTTTCCATATGCCTAATTAAAAGGCGCAGATCCTGAATTCCCAAATCCCAGGGAGAATGCGCTAGTAACCAAGAGCTCATAAGCGAGACTGGCAAACAGGTTACGGAGACGATTTCCACACCTAAATTTGGAGGAACCAGCATTATTATCCTGGGCGTCGGAATTCCCGATTCCGCTAACACTACCTTGGCTAAACGGTGATGAAAAGCACTTCTTGCCAGGAATTGCCCGAAAAATCAGTGGGTCCGGGTTGACCTGGCGTCTAAGGACGTTCAAATCCCTTCAAAAAGGCTGAAGCTCTCCATATACTCCGGCACTACGGTGTTCCACTTAAAGCGCTCGCGTATCGCCTTCGCGAAAGCATGCAGGTCTTTTCCCTCGCCGTGTACCGTAAAGGTGATCTTCGGTGAATCCATGAAGCTCCCAAGCCATCTGAAGAGTTCTTCGCGGTCGGCGTGGCCGGAAAGCGAACTCATATTCTCAACACGGCACTTTACCGGGACATCTTCACCGAATAGGCGTATGACCGGTTCACCATCAACCAAACTTCGTCCACGTGTGCCTTCGGCCTGGTAGCCAGCGACGAGTATCGTATCCTCGGGATTTTTCAAACGGTGATACATGTGGTGCAGGATGCGGCCTCCAGTCATCATGCCACTTGATGAAATGATGATTGCATTGGTCCGGATATCATTCAGGGATTTCGAGTGCCGCGAATTTTTGACGAACACCAGCATATTTGTTTCCAGCTCCCGCGCGAACTGTGATTGGTTAAACTGCACCTTGTGATACTTCGGATGTTTATAATACAGGTACGTCGCCGAGATTGCCATGGGACTGTCGATGTACACGGGAATGTCCGGAATTAGATCTGCCTCCATCATCTTATGGAAGTGATGGAGTAGCAGTTGAGTTCGACCAACGGCAAAAGCGGGGATGAGTAATACACCTTTTCGATCCAGGGTTTCCTTCACCACGCGCCGGAGGTCCAGTTCAGGGTCGACGGCAGGGTTGCTACGATTGCCGTAAGTTGATTCAACAAACAACACATCAGCTTTTTCAATTGCCGTAGGTGCATGAAGCATTGCATCAGTATACCTTCCGAGGTCCCCTGAAAAAACGACCGTCTTCTCCTGGCGATCCCCCTTCACGAAAATTTCTGTGATTGCTGCGCCCAACAGGTGACCGGCGTCTGAGAAACGGATTTCGACATGGTCGTGGACCGCGATGCGTTCGCCGTAATGATGCGGTCGCAACATTGGCAAGACGCGAAGAGCGTCCTGAGTGTCGTAGAGGGGTTGCGGATTCTCATGTTTAGAGTATCCTTTTTCGCGGGCATAGGTGGCTTCTTCTTCCTGGAGTTTGGCTGAATCCAACAACATCAACTCGATCAGATCGGCTGTCGGTGGCGTACAATAAATCGGCCCGTTATACCCTTCCTTCACGAGTCGCGGAAGATAGCCGGTATGGTCGATGTGGGCATGGCTAACAACAACCGCATCGATGGTGGTCGCATCTATGGGAAATTGCTCCCAGTTTCGCAATCTGAGCTCTTTGAGGCCCTGAAACAGGCCACAATCAAAAAGCAGGCGAAAGTCGCCGATGTCGAGAAGGAATCGCGAACCCGTAACCGAGCCGGCGCCACCCAAAAATTTTACCCTGACGTCCATGTTACAAGGATAAGAAAACGGTTTCTGATAAAAATCAGTTTTTCTATTGACGCGGCTCAAGATGCGTGCTGGTCCGGAGGGGTACCTTTGAACGACAAACCGCTTCGTTATGAAAAATCTGCTCATTCCCTGCGACTTTTCCGCACCCGCGATCAACGGGTACAGGTTGGGTCTTGATCTTGTCGCCCGTTCACAGGGTACTCTTCACGTGCTTCACGTCATGGAGCTGCCTGTGATCCATGAGTCTGTTCTTTCTCCGGTAATGGCTTTTGAGCAGCAGCTCTTCAAGGAATTGCGGGAGAAAGCCGAAAAGGAATTCGCCAAGGTTCAAGCAAAATATTCGAACCCGAAAGCGAAGGTAGTATTTAACGTCGCATTTGGCCCCGTCGCTCGAATGGTCGTCGACTATTCCCTGGACCATAACATTGAGGCTATCGTAATGGGGTCACACGGTGTAGCCGGAGGTATGCGGGCATTATTTGTCGGGTCGAATGCTGAAAAAATTGTCCGCCATGCACCGGTGCCTGTTATCGTGGTAAAGAATTATTCCAAGCGCGTAATAAGAAATATCGTGTTCCCCAATACGCTGGAAACCGATCGCCAGGAAGAACTGGTCATGAAGGTGAAGGCACTTCAGGACTTCTTCGACGCCATGCTTCACATCGTATACATCAATACACCATTGAATTTCAGGCCGGACCGCGAAAACTATGAACGGCTTGAAGCATTTGCGAAACGGTTTATGTTGAAGAACTGCACGCTGAACGTTTACAACGACCGCGATGAAGAGGAAGGAATTCTTGGCTTTACGCACCGCATTAAGGCGGATTTGATTGCCATGAGTACCCATGGTCGACGGGGACTTTCCCGGGTGATCAATGGCAGCGTTGCCGAAGACATTGTCAATCACAGCGATATCCCGGTATGGACGATGTCGTTGCAAACTGTGCCCGTTGAAGGATAAGGACTTTTTTGTTGAGAATGGGTGACGTAAGCACAGATGAGCACAGCATAAGAGGGGATTTTGAGGTCGCTACGACGGCAGAAGTTCATTGTTATCACTGTGGTCAACCGTGTGAAGAGGTAATCGCGTTTGACGAAAAGAATTTTTGCTGCTTTGGATGCAAGACTGTCTTTGAGATCCTGAACGAAAATAATCTATGTCAATACTACGAGTTGGACAAAAACGCGGGGGTTTCGATGCGGAATGTCGAGAGTCGTGAATACGACTACCTCGACGAGGAAGAGATCAGAAAGAAGCTGTTGACTTTCAATTCAGCCGATCTGGCACAGGTCCAATTTCGTATTCCGTCCGTTCATTGTGTCTCGTGCATCTGGTTACTGGAAAGCCTGCGCAAACTTGAGCCCGGTGTAATCCGGTCGGAGGTGAATTTCGCACGTAAATCAGTCACAATCGATTTCAACCCAACCCTGGTCGGCCTGAGAAGGATTGCGAGTCGTCTTGCAGCCCTGGGTTATGCGCCAGTCATCAACCTCGACAGTGAAGAAAGTTCGAAAACAACCCTGACGAACAAGGGGCTGATCTTGCGCCTTGCCGTTGCCGGCTTTTGTTTCGGCAACGTGATGTTGTTTAGTTTTCCAGAATATTTAGGGCTCGATCGTGCCAATACACAACTGGCGACGTTGTTCGGATGGCTTAACATGGCCCTGTCGGTGCCCGTGTTCCTGTACAGCGGTTTGGATTATTTCACGTCGGCGCGGAACGCGTTCAGACAACGTCAGATCAATATCGACGTACCTATCGCGATCGGATTACTGGCCCTGTTTTTCCGGAGTCTCTATGATGTGATCACGGCCACCGGACCGGGATACTTTGATTCCTTTACAGGTTTGGTTTTTTTCCTGCTCATTGGCAGATGGTTCCAGGGTAAGACCTACGAAAATCTTGCTTTCGACCGGGATTTCAAATCTTACTTTCCATTGGCAATCCAGCGTATCGAAGGGGGAGAGCCCAGACCTGTCCTTGTTCGTGATCTCAGGAAAGGAGATACGATCCTATTGAGGAACATGGAGGTGCTTCCAACCGACGCGAAATTGATCGATGAGGGGGCCTTTATCGATTATAGCTTTGTGACGGGAGAGTCCAAGCCTGTGCGAGTATCGAAAGGGGATATTGTTTATGCGGGGGGAAGGATTATCGGACAACCGGTGACGCTTGTTGTCGAGAAGGGTATTTCGCAGAGTCGGCTCACCAGTTTGTGGAACAGTGATGCGTTCCGAAAGGAAAAGGAGAGTTCTTATCAAAAACGAATTGATCGTGCCGCGCGTGTATTTACCTGGGTGATCTTGGGAATTGCCCTCTCGACAGCTGTGTGGTGGTACATTTATGAACCTCAGCGCATGTGGCTCGTCCTCACGTCCGTGCTCATGGTGGCATGCCCCTGTGCACTGGCGCTCGCTGCACCGTTTACCTATGGCAACATATTGCGTGTGATGGGTAAACATGGACTGTATTTAAAGAATGCCGACGTCGTCGAGCGCATCGATGCTGTTGATGCCATCGTCTTTGACAAGACCGGGACGGTCACGCATGGGGACAAACCGGAAATTGTCTTTGTCGGCAAAATGACTCCCGAACAATGGAAGGCAATTAAGGCACTGACCGCTGCGTCCACCCATCCGTTGTGTATGCTAATAGGCCGAAGTATTCCCGGTAATGGACATTTGACCTTTGATGAGTTTTCCGTAATACCTG
>CAZIAG010000199.1:0-7274 GCA_964537375.1 uncultured Roseivirgaceae bacterium | reverse complement strand
CCATAAGGAATCTCCCATCAAAAAAATCTACTTCCAAAATCTTCAATCTTCAATCGCTAATCCTCTGCGATTGAACAACGGCTCTGGTTGGCCGATGGAATCCTTTTCATTCAACGGAAGAAATGACCAGTCCTGTGCCTGGTTCAAGTCCACAAAACAGAGGATAGTCGCTCCGGCCGTTTCTTCAATTCAGCCAGTCTTTGGTTTCTAGCCAGTCGATTACCCTGTCGCTAATGGATTGAATGTCTCTGGGGGAATTGCACAGTACGGCGAAAAAGACATCCTCTTGCGGAATGCTGACATAGTTTGCGCGGAAGCCTCCCTGTGAGCCGGTGTGACCAATAAGCTCAATGCCCCGCGTTGTGTCGATGAACCAGCTCCAACCGATGTTTGGCGCGTACCACGACCAGCCTGAGACGGATCTCGCTTTCGCAGTCCAGTTTTCAAAGCGCTTCACGCGACGCGAATCGCTGACAACATCGGTAGGAAGGAAGGTTCCTCTCCGCAAGGCCAGTTCGTATAAAGCGAGTTCTTCCACCGAACTCCAGACACCTCCGTTCCCGGCGGCGGCAAAGGTCGGTTCTTCACCATAGTCATCTTCTGCCCAGGATCCGTTGTTCATCTTCACGTATGCATGTGCAACACCGCTCTCTGGGTGCGGACCGTCGGTGATGGTGCTGGTCTTCATTCCAGCGGGATTCATGATTCGTTGTTTTATGAAAGCCTGCCATTTCATACCGCTGACCTTCTCAACGATGAGTGCAAGGCCATTGTAGGCGGGATTGGAGTATTGGAATTCCGCGCCGGGCTCAAAGGTGAGACTTTCTGCCTGAGTCACGGGATACCAGTTCTCGTAGTCACGCGCGGTGAGGTAGAACACCGTATCATCCCAGACACGGCGGATGTCGGGCAGGCCGGAAGTATGGTTGAGCAAGTGTTTGATTTTTACCCTGGACGCGATCGCCGGGTCTTTGAACTCGGGAAAATATTTCAAAAGGCTGTCTTCCAGTGAGAGTTTACCTTCATGGTGGAGCACAAGGATGGCGTTCGCGACAAATGTCTTTGAAACAGAACCGGTGTTGAACAGCGTTTGAGGGGTGACTTTCTCTTTCGTTCCAAGGTCGGCAAGTCCGTAACCTTGGCTGAAAAGGATGCTGTCGCCCTTCATGATGAGGATTGCCCCTCCGGGTTCGTCGGCAGGGAAAACTTGCTCTAAATAACGGTCCAGGTCGTCGGTAGCACGCTCTTCTGATGCGGGCGTGTGACATGCGGAGATCGCTGAAGCCAGAATGACGAAACACAAGACAATGCGGTGATGCTTCATAATGGGGTGTTAAGTTAATCCGTTTTTGGATGAGTTTAAACAGCGAAGGGGAGACGTGAGCGGGATAGCTGGGCCCAAACACTTCATTTTCACCGCTCGGGTGGTTACATTTGTTTTAAACGCTCACTGGCCATGGGTCACAAAAGATACCGGGAAGAAAAAAACTGTCTGAATTGCGGACAGGAGGTTCATGGAAAATTTTGTCCGAACTGTGGACAGGAGAACGTGGAATTACGTGACAATTTCTTCAGCCTGGCGGGCCATTTCATTTCCGATTACTTTCATTTCGATTCAAAATTCTTCAAGAGCCTTTTTCCGCTTTTCGTCAAGCCCGGGTTTCTAACGAAAGAGTATTGGGAAGGTCGCAGGAAGCGCTACATTCCCCCCGTGCGACTGTTCTTTTTTGTGACCATCCTGTTCATGTTGTTTACCAGTCATTTTTACCACCGTTATGGTGACAGGGTTCGCAATGAGATGGTGAAGGGCGATGCTACCGTTGGAGGATACGACAGCACCCAGATTTTCGCCATGCACGATACAGCACGCGTGCTGATCCACCACAGGCAGGAAGTGATCACCGGCAAGGAATTGAAACAGGAGTATGTCGACAACGTCGTCGAGTTCAATCAGTTCCACGCGTCGGTTGATTTTGTTTTCCACAACCTGAAGTATGTGACATTCTTCCTCCTCCCGGTGTACGCGCTCTTTTTCAAGTTATTCTATTTCCGGAGAAGGCCGTATTACATCGATCATGTCATCTATGCGATGCACCTTCAGACTTTTCTTTACCTGATGCTCTGCTTGTTGTTCGGCCTTTCGGTGCTGTTTCCGGAATTGCTCGGTCTTATTCTGATTCTGCTTTTCGCGATTCTTGTGATTTACCTGATCGTCTCACTCCACTGCCTCTACCGTCAAAAATGGTGGTTGACGTTGCTGAAGTCGGTTGCCGTGGCCCTCGCTATGGTTTTTACAACCACATGGACGATTATCGGCCTGGTCGTGGCGGATACGTTCTGGTTCCACTAGAAACGCCCGCTCTACTTTTGTTGTGACGGCGCGACCCTTACCTTTGTGAGCGCATTTCAAGACAATACATGCTGAACGTACGACGCCCAAGACGTAACCGGAAGAACGAGATTATCCGGCTGATGGTGGAAGAGACCCAGGTAAACAAGGAAGACCTGATATTCCCCTTGTTTCTCGTGGAAGGTACCAACCGGAAGGTTGAGGTCGATAGCATGCCTGGAATCTTTCGTTTCAGTACCGACCTGATGCTTCATGAAATTGAAGCATGTATGAAACTCGGTATCCGCGCGTTCGACATTTTCCCGGCGGTCGAAGAACAATACAAGGACCGGACGGCTTCACGCAGTTATGATTCAAATTTCTTTTACCTGAAAGCGCTCCGCGAAATCAAAAAGCATTTCCCGGAAGCGTGTATCATCACCGATGTGGCAATGGATCCGTATAGCTCCGACGGCCACGATGGCCTGGTTGAAGACGGAAAGATTCTCAACGACCCGACGTTGGAGATCCTCGGAAAGATGGCACTCGCGCAGGCCGAGACGGGTATCGACATACTTGGGCCTTCCGATATGATGGACGGACGAGTAGGCTACATCCGGCAGCTGCTCGACCAAAATGGTTTTACAGAAGTGTCAATCATGAGTTACACCGCCAAGTATGCAAGTGCATTCTACAACCCTTTCCGTGATGCGCTTGACTCTGCCCCTAAGTTCGGCGACAAGAAAACCTACCAGATGAACCCCGCCAACCGGAGGGAAGCATTGATTGAAGCAGAACTGGACACCGCCGAAGGAGCAGACTTTTTGATGGTGAAGCCTGCGCTCGCTTATCTGGACGTAGTCAGGTTATTGAAAGACAACAGCCCTCTGCCTGTCGCTGCCTATAACGTAAGTGGTGAGTACTCAATGATCAAAGCTGCGGCCCAAAAGGGTTGGCTCGACGGGGAGCGTGTAATGAATGAAGTACTCCTGAGTATTAAACGCGCGGGGGCGGATGTGATCCTCACCTATTTTGCGAAGGAATTCGCAGCACGCCAGGCTCGCTAAGGCGCGAATAAGACACAGGGAAATTCCCCATCCGCTCCCAAGTGTTAGAGGGGTTCGGCTTCATGTCATTTGGCCTTGGCTGAGGGGTTTGCTCAGTTCCAATGTTGTGCAGACTCCGAACCCTTACCTCCCTGCGTCTGAATCTATAGTCGGCCCCAAAAAGATCGCGTTCATCAGAAGCCTGTTCGTCCCAAACCAGAATGCGCGGAACGCAAGATTCTCCGTGAAACCGATAACACGTCCTCTTCCCATAGCTGAAACACCGACTACAGAGCCGCCCTTGATCATATTGTAATTCCGTTTTGAAACATAACCGGCAAGCAACGGCGACTCGGTATATTGGATGGGATTTGCGTATGGATTGCCCGAACGCTCGAGGCAAATATTGTTACCCTTGAACAGGGGCAATCGGTCCCGGTAATAACCGTATAACAGTGGATGAGTGAGATCCACCGTCGCTTCGAAGATGGCTCCATCCGTCTGTTGCGCTCCCTGGTACGAATTGATATCGGCATAGGGGCGTTGCGTCGGCATATTGGTTTCGGCGCCGGCCCTTTTCATATCGAACTTGCCTAAACCCACACTGCCAAACCAGTTGAGGGCATTCTCTAAACCGATCGCTGTACCACCCGCCTGTATCCACAACTTAAGTTTGTCACGGCCGCCATCCGTAATGTCGCGGTAATTGCCGGGTGGAAATATGATCGTGTTGTAACGGCTCAAGTCGGTTCTGTTAAACTGCGCAATGGGAAGCATCGTCACCGGCATGGTGAAGCGTGTGTCGAGCAGGTGCCACATCTCGCCAGCGTCATAGGAGGAGATACCGTCGCCCACCAGTATCGCTATTTCGGGTTTGCGCACGGGGACGAATGAACCACTGCCGAGACTTACACCGACGTAGTCAAGCCCAGTAGGAAAAGCGTGTACGTCGATGCCGTCCTGCTCTACAATCTCACGGAGAACATACTCGATAGTTTCCATGGGCACGCTTTGTCCCGAAACAGGTATCATCACCGATCCTCTTGGGAAAAGTTTTCCGTTGGGATGATGAAACGGTACTGTAGCCACCTTGATGCGGATGTTTTTGTCAAGGAGCCGGTACATCGCCCTGGGCGTGTAGAACTCGTAGGGTTCGAATGCGTACGCATATTCGCTGCGTTCGCCCATGATACTTCCCATGGGAAATTCGGGCGCATCAATCTTGTCGCCCAGGGCGGGTACGGTTCGCATCTCTTCAAACTCGACGCCGGCCGCGAGGGTGAGCGTCCACGCGGAGATATCGTAAAAAATGCTGTCCGCGAATTGTGTCCTCTTTTCAAACATGCCCTTGATGAGACGGTACTGGCGTTGATTCATCGGGACTACAAAACTGGATTCAGCGTTAAAGGTTTTGCCGTTAATAGTCTGCGTGGAGGCAAGCCGATGGATCGAAATATCCTGCCGGGCAACGATCTCCGCCAGGTGATGTGCACGCGTCTTGTCACGGGATCCGAACACGATTGCTTTCACGGGGTCCTTGGCTGCTTCCGCCACCGCATCCCGGTAGAACTGTCGTTGATAGTTTAAAATATCGACGCGCATTTCGCGAATCGCCTCAAGAGAGCTGAGCATCGCCGTGAACTGGTTGCGGATAGCAAACGGAAACGTGAGTACTCCGTTGATACTTTCCTGGGCGTGGCCTCTCGGACTCGCTTGTTCGAAAAGAATTCCAATCGCGCCCTGAATGTCGGGGAAGGTAGAACCCTTGCCATAGTAGAAATCGTCATAGCCCTCCTGGGTGTAATAGAGTGATCCGATCTTATCCAGGGCTTTGGCGTGGTATTGACCGATACGACGGGTTAGTTCAACATTTTGTTGGGGCGTAAGCGGGTGAGTACGTGATGGAACACCAGGTTGAAAGAAGAACGTCGCATTGCTGCCCATTTCATGGTGATCGGTGAGCACATTTGGTTTCCACTGATGAAATTTCGTAATCCGCGCCTGTGACTCGGGTTGTTGCGCGACAAGCCAATCGCGGTTCAGGTCAAACCAATAGTGATTGGTTCGTCCACCCGGCCAGGCTTCGTTGTGTTCCATGTCATTGGGGTCGGCGGAGATGGTACGGCTTCGACGGGAATTTACCCAGCTGGAGAACCGCTGCATGCCATCAGGATTGAAACTGGGGTCCAAGAGGATAATGGTGTTTTGAAGTAATGTCTCAATCTCCGGACCCTGTGCTGCGGCAAGGTGATATGCAATCAACAGCGACGCATTGGTTCCGCTTGCCTCGTTGCCATGGATGCTGCAACCCAGGTAGAAAACTGCTGGCATCGCTTCGGTCTTTAACGTACCTGATCGCGACGGGTCGGTGAGCAGTACGTGCTGGCTACGTATAGATTCAATATGGCGATGATTCTCTGGCGATGTTATCGTAAGGAGTATCAGCGGACGCTTCTCATGCGTATACCCCGTGATCTCAAAAGTGACTCGGTCCGATGCTTCATCGATGGCCCGCATGTAACGGACGAGGTTATCGTGACTGACGTGAAATTCACCGACCTCGTGACCCAGAACTGATGCAGGCGTTGGAATCCTTTGATCGTAGGTCGTATTCTCGGGGAGATAGTAGGATAAATGTGGCTGGGCCGATGCGCCCGCTGCAAGGGCGATGCAAATGGCAACGGCGCAGAAGAACTGATTTATTTTCATAGGCTGATTAGGGTTCGTCGGATTCACGGAAACGGTATTCTAATATGGCGCGTTTTCGGAGAATATCATTCCAAAATATTTACCTCGTCTCATCCCCGAAGAATGAGACCTTCGATGTATTGTCGACGATTTCAAAAACGGTCGCGATGCTTCCGTCCTAAAAAAGGGAATTAAAAACCAATGAGTCAAATATTTGGATACGGTCGTGTGCAAACTGCGCGACGTGTGTTAAGGTGGCGTGAAAAGATGTAGGCGGATTCAAGAGTTGGGCTAACCCGACGCAGAACCCGGAACGGGGCACCATAGAACCCCGATTCCGTTTCATGACATCGGGGCAATCCCGGGGCCGAGTACCGTTTTCTAATTAACGCCGGAATCATTATTTTTCAATTCCTATGTTGGCCCGGTTTCGCGTTTTTGGATGGTTTTTCGCCTTTTTTGCCGCCTCTCTTTCGTGCAATCGCGCTCCGCAACTGAATTTTACCACCTCGCCACAAGTCGAAATCGACCTCGATAAAATTATTGAGCGCGGCTATATCAACGTTCTCATCGACAACAATTCGATCAGTTATTTTATCTATAAAGGGCAACCCATGGGTTACGAGTACGAACTCATCAATCACTTCGTACGCGAACTCAACATCGGCCTCAAGATCCAGGTAACTTCGGGTGTAGACCGGGCGATCGACCTACTGAACAGGGGTGAGGGTGACCTGGTGGCATTTCCCCTGACGGTCACGAAGGAAAGAAAGAACTACGTCGCGTTCACAAACTCGCATTTCGAGACCTTCCAGGTCCTTGTTCAGCGCAAACCCGACAACTGGAGAAAGATGACCGCTACCGAGATTGAGAAATCCGTCCTCCGCAATCCTGTCGAACTCATCGGCAAGGAGGTATGGGTACTCCCCGGTACGGCGTTCGAACTGCGACTGAAGAATTTGTCTGAAGAGATTGGAGGCGACATCGTTATTGTAAGAGACACAACATCGGCGGAAAGTGAATCCCTTATCCGGAAGGTAGCATTAGGTGACATTCCCTACACGGTGGCTGATCACATGATTGCCGAAGTGAACGCGCATTATTATCCTAACCTCGATGTGGGAACGCCTATCAGCGTGGCCCAGCAAGTGGCCTGGGCGTTGCGAAAGAATTCACCGAAACTCCAGGAGGCGATTAATGATTGGTTGGGT
>CAZIAG010000198.1:0-7277 GCA_964537375.1 uncultured Roseivirgaceae bacterium | reverse complement strand
TCTGTATACCTATTGTTAACGCTGGAGTTCCCGTTCGAGTCATCTCGTTCACCTAATGATAACCCCGATTTTTAGACAACAGCCGTCCATTTCTTCTTATTTGTGTCAACATGCAAGCGACACGGACAGGTTATACGCAAGCTACGCACGAGTTATCCATGCGGCTGCTCCTTTGCATTTTCGTTGTTTTGATTGCACATGGACTGAATGCACAGTCTGCGTGGAATACGCACCGGCACGCGGTGCGGACGGACAAGAAGCCATTTGGAATGAAGGAATACAGCAGTGTAGGCCTATCGTTACATTTCCTTAATTACTATGGTGATCTATCACCGATGCCGCACAGAGTCAGGACGCACCTGCCATCCACGCGCCCGGGCATTGGGGTCTCCTATTTTCGAAAGAAGGGGCCGCAGTTTGGAGTTCAGGGTGAACTATTATATGGTGAAATCAGGGCCGCTGATGTTGACTCCGCTGACCCTAAAGATGCTTCTAATGGTATCTATCGTTACAACCGAAATTTGTCATTTCGGAATCGCCTGGTGTCCTTATCAGGGTTACTCGTTTTTGATCTCCATAAAAACAACGGGTATTACCATCACCGCGTACACCTCACTCCTTACGCTTTCGCCGGTCTTTCGGTTTTCTATCACAACCCAAAGGCAAAGGCCCCACTTGTGGATCTCCATGGCAATGCATTGCCAGAGGGCGGTCGTTGGGTTAGTTTGAGGCCACTTGGCACCGAGGGACAGTATGCGAGGCTGGAGCCCGGGGATGCAAACTTTGGAATCAGGCCGTATGCCCTGGTGCAGCCTTCGTTTCCCGTGGGAGCAGGAATGCGGCAGCGCATCCACCATATCTGGGACGTCTCGGCGGAAGTTCGGTTCTGGTTTCTCTTCACGGATTATGTCGATGACGTGAGTCAAAACTACGTAGACCTGGGGGTATTGAAGACGGAACTGGCGCGCGCAATGGCTTACCGGTCCAACGAGGTGCAGACCGCCGGGAATAAATTCATTACGTCGGCCGTGACGATGTTGCTTACCAGGTGATGCCAGGCTATGGACATGAAGGTATTGGCAACAAGCGAGGAACGCCAAACCGTGATTTTGTTTTTGTCTTTACGGTACGCGCCGTAGTTATCACCGGCACGGGTCTACGGCGACCAAAGTCCAGGTAGATACAAACCAAGTACATATGGATGTTATGATCATACCACGAAATATTGCCGGCGCCTTAATGGGTGTCTTTTTGGTTTGCTCCATTGGCGGCTATAGCCAGGTGTATTCAATTGGAAATGGTTCGTGGACGTCTCCATCGACCTGGTCTAATGGTCAGGTACCCGGTTCTGCGAGTGGTGGCGTGGATGTAGTCGTCAGACATGCCGTAACAATTTCGGGGACAGCGGCCTTCAACGCCACGATCAAGAGCTTGACCATCGAGAACGGGTCGTCAAATGTTGATGCATATGTTCGGTTCAACACTGGCGACGCGGTTCGCACACTTACCATCCTTGAGGGTGTGACAGTTATCGCGACGGAGCCGACGATTGCAAGGTTGATCGCAAGAGGCGAGAATACCACTGTAGTCGTGGGAGGCGACATTCACCTGGTTCGAAATCATTCCGGCACTGTAAATCAATTTGGGCTATCGCTGGAGGACGGTTGTACGGTCAGCGCCGCAAATCTTATTATCGACTATCGTGACAGCGATGACGATTCGCAGGAAGTTTACATCAGGCAGAACTCCAGGCTCCTTTTATCGCAGGACGTGATTGCCACTAACAGCGGCGGTGCCGAAGAGATCAGTATCGATCTAATAGACGAGTCGTACCTGGAGTGCCAGAACATGTTCCTGTACCTCACGGGGCAAGAGGAAGCTTCGCTCAGTCGGGACATTGAACTGAGGGTCTATGATGATGCAGAGGCCGTGATTCATCAGGACCTATACGTTGAAAGGACGGGTGGTAGGCGAATTTCCGTCGAAGTTGGAAATTCAGGTTCGTCCACGGCAACCCTTACCGTCGAAGGCAACGTGACGGTGAATCATTTGAATGGCGACAATGCTTCAGGAAAGACCCTTCCTGTAAGTGTAATTGGTGAGTCGAAATTGTCTGTACTTGGTGATTTTAGGGCGAACAGCACCTCGTCGAGAAGTCTGGATATCCAGGTGACCAACTCGGCGACGTTCGACGTTGATGGAAACTTCTACCTGAACGGCTCGTCAAATAATAACGCCAGGTTCATGGCGCAGGGGAACTGCCGGGTCTTTTTCGGCGGAGACGTCGTAATGAACTACCCGACCACGCCGAATGCAAATGCGATGACTTTCTCGAATACGAGTACGGTTACTTTTGACGGAGTTAGCGAGCAGGACATTCCCGGCCCCGAAAGCTATGGGACCCTTGTCGTAGACAACCCCGCGGGAGCGACGATTGTTGGCGATATTACAGTAGCCACCCAGTTAGAGCTTCTTCAAGGCAAAGTACAGGCTCCGGGCCGCCGAGTAACCATTGCACTGGCTGCAACCTTTTCAGGATCTTCAACGGCCTACCTTTGCAATGCCATTGTCCGCCGTAGTCTTCCGACCGGCGGGCCCTATTGGTTTCACATTGGAAGTAACGAAAAAGGCTACAGCCCCGTGGTATTGGATAACGTCTCTGCTGCAAGTCAGTTTGAAGTAACGTATTATCCGGTGAGCCCGGCGATAGCACCGACGCCGGGACCATACGATCCTTATCTAATGGATACCGAACTAAGGACCGTGAGCAACGGGGAATATTGGTTGATCAACAGGCTGTCTGGTGGAGGATCTGCGAATGTTTCTTTGGGTTGGAATTTGAACAGCGACGTGAATGGTGACGCACTTGACAAACTTCGCGTCACCCGATGGAACGGATCTCATTGGGAATACACTGGAACCGCTACATACGTGGGAAATGAAACGGCCGGAACGGTCACTGCTGATGCGCCCTTCACTTCCTTCAGTCCTTTTACATTGGCCTCCACAACGTTGGACAATGTTTTGCTTCCCGTAACGTTGCGTCAATTTGTCGGTCGAGAAGTAAATGGCGGGGTGCTCCTGTCCTGGTCAACGGCGATGGAGGTTAACAATGCAGGCTTTCTTCTGGAAAGAAGCTATGATGGGAAACATTTTGATGTTGTCGATACCATCGCTGGTTCAGGTACGAACCATGAAGGTCGATCGTATAGTTATACCGACAATCCAGTCTCTTCATGCCGGGTGTATTACAGGCTTCGGCAGTTCGACTATGACAGGCAAGTGAGATCTCTCGATATAATCATGGTAGAGATCCGCGACTTCGCCGAGTTTCTCATTTTTCCAAATCCCTTGTCACTTACGCAAGATGAAAAGATTGCCATGACCGTTCCATCATGCGGTGAAGAGTCTGATGGATGGATACATATCGTTGATATTCATGGGCGAGTCAAATGGACCCAATACCTTCCACCAAATACTCAGGTCATTGAGTTGACTCCTCTCAACATTGGGTTAACCTCGGGTACCTACCTGCTGGTCCTGAACCTTGGCAGCTCCAGGATTTCACAACGGCTCATTATAAAATAGAACTCGTAGAACAATGATTCCATATGTTGAACTTTCGTCCGGCCGAATAGCCTTTATTAAGCCTCATGTCATTGTGGTGCAATTTGATACGCCAATTTCATCTGCGCGACTGCCGGATCACCTTCGGGCGTGCCATCATTTTATCGAGAAAGCGTTTCGCGAACGGTCAGAGATCGGCATTGTTGCGGACCTAACCAGGTTCTCGTCGATAGAACTCGAGTTTGTTGATGCTGTCTGCAACTTTATAATCGGTCTAAGAAAGAGGGCGATTCAAGTTGCAATCGTTGTGCCGGAGAACATTGCTGCACGCGTGGCATTGGAAGTCGTTCTTCAGCCAAATCAACATTTGGTCAGTGAACGGATGTGGTTTGCAAATTCAACGCAGGCGATACAGGCCTTCAACTTGATGTTTCGGCAGAGTTCAGGTATTACAGTGCTTTAAACACGGCATTGCATTATCCTGACGGATGGTGATTAAAGAAATGATGACTTGGAGAGGAACGGGGCGACCAGGTTTCTTCGACAGCCTGAATCGGCTAGTTCCTACTCCGGCCATCAAAAGCCAGGCCGGGCTTATACTCGCGGGCGGAGCAGGGACATCCTACTTTTGGAATTTGACTACTTCCCAATATGCTTTCTTAGGACGTAGGTTCGTATCAAACAACAGCGGGTAATTTTTTCTCCCTCGGACGGGAAAGTTATCGAGCCAGGACCGACGGTCTGAAAGGTTCCAGAACGTGACGCTCTGTATCGCGTCCTTATAGTCACGGAACACACGAAAGAACATTCCGTATTGTTCGATCTGTTTTTTCTCCATCTCTTCCGTGAAGTCTTGGTTTTCTCCAGGACGTATTTCGCGACGTCCATGTTCGCTGGGGTAAACCGAGACGTCGAGTTCAGTAATGTGAATTGGCAGCCCAAGTGACGCGTAATCATCCAGGGACTCACGGAGTTGTTGTTCGCTCGGCCCATAGATTGACCAATGTCCCTGCAGGCCGATGCCATGGATGGGAACACCCTTTTCGATCAATGCCCTGAGCATCTGTAATATTTTTCTTCTCTTTTCAGGGTGATACGTGTTGTAGTCGTTGTAGAACAACAACGCCTCCGGATCTGCGGCATGAGCGTATTCAAACGCCTTTTCTATAAACGTCTCTCCGCAGATGCGATACCATGGTGAGTCACGATAAAACCCTTCACCGTCATCGATGACCTCGTTCACTACATCCCAGGCGAAGATCTTGCCTTTGTAGCGAGTAACCACCTGGGTGATATGATCTTCCAGGCGCCGCAGGAGAACCTCCTGTGAGACGGTGTCACCGTTCTGATTTGTGAAGAACCACGACGCTACCTGGTTGTGCCAGCACAGGGTATGGCCGCGCATTGCCAGTCCGTTGGCCTGAGCGAAGTTCACGAGTGCGTCGGCGGGTTCCCAGTGGTACCGATCTTCCTGAGGGTGAATGCGTCCGATCTTCATGACGTTTTCGGCTGTGATGCTGTTGAAATGTCTTTTTACGAGATCCGCTTCGTCGCCCTGAATGTTGGATGGAGCCAGTGCGACACCTATCTGAAAGTAGTCTTGATAATATTCCTTTAGTCCACGTCGGTCATCGGGTTGACTCATTGTCACCGAAGAGATGGACACGAACACGGTCATCAAACAGATAAATGGGGAGGTGGCTGTTCTGCGTTGGTTGGTGCGTTTCATAAATGCCGTTTCTTTTTTTGCAACGTGTTGTATGGTGGCGTTGTTCATACTAGAAGCGCTTGATGTCTCCGCGCGGCGGCCGAGCAAATAATCGCCACGTTTCCTCTACCTTTTCGATGTTGAATTCGCCATCATAGATGACGAGTCGATATTTTAGCACATAAGCCTTTCCAGGTTCAAGGAGCCAATCTCCGTTTCGGGTCGGCGAGAGGTTGATGAACATATCCCCGCGGCCGTATTGATCTTCGGGCCATACCCTTAATGGTTCCGGGTGGTTGTAATTCATCGGGAAGGACAGGAGTAAGACACCAGCCTGCGCAGTTCCGAATAGTCCCTGTACCCGGCACCATCTGGCGCCCGTGGCATCAGCATCCCGCCGTGTTTTTCCTTCCGATGTAAGGACGGAGCTATTTGCATTCGTCCATGCTTCCGTTGTTCTCCAGCCGAGTCCGCCGTACCGATATTTCAGTAGGCGTACCGGCTTTGCTGTTGTGCACTTCATTGCCATGTCGACATCGACGATGTAGTATTGGTCTGCGGCAGGAGCATAGACCCTAACGGTTTGAACTTCGTTGAGCAGGACTTTTTCGCTGCCGCCGACAAACGCCACGTGTTCGAGGGACGCTTTATACGCTGCGTAAACCGGGCCCTGCTCCAGGGAGAGAAATTCCTTGAATCGAACAGTTCCTTGTTTTTTATAGAGGTTCCACAAGTCGAGGGTATCGCCGTCGAAGAGTACGTGTGTCCATGCGTTCCATAATCCATAGTGATGATAATGATCCGGAGGTTGGATACGAGTAAGAATGTGACCGGCTCTGGACCTCAAGGGATGAATAAATCCACTGCGTCGATAGGCGCTGTCAACGCCTTCGGGTGGATACACCATTTGGTAGTTGTATTGAATCAAATCATCGCCATGGTAAACGAGCCTGATGGCGCCATTGGCGGCAAGAAGCTGTACCGGAAATTCATGAGTTGGTGTTCTTCGTTGTATTAGTGCAAAGGTGCGTGTAGTTCGCAGCTCCGCCGGTGTAATAGTCCAGTGTAACCTCCTGGCGGTACCCTGTTCGATTTGAAAAGGGATGGTGGCGCCGCCACGTTGGCTTGTTTCAACTAAAGTCAGTGCAGAGTCAGGCATCCGGGTCAACTGGTCCAGGTCTATCGCCATCGGGACCTCGACCGACGAACGAAGCGCCTCGGGTTCAAAGGAAAAGACGGCGATCGTGTCCTGGGCATGACAGCGCAGGGTGGCCACGAAAAGGATGATCGTTAAGGTGCCGGGGTGAAGTTTTCTTATTTTGTAACCAGACCGCCCCGAAGGCTGCATTGTGTTGAATCGGTTGCATGTACAAAATGAGCGCATGAACACCTAAAAGTAGGATTTTGTTGCAAAAATGAGTGCAATCGGTTGCATTATTTCTCATTTAAATTGACATTAGCATAGCGGTAGTGAGCGAGGAGCGAGGAACAAAATCAATTTGGTAGCGAAAAAGCCGAAAATCAAAAGATGCAGCCCGGTTTCTCTTTTAAAAAAAGCGCTCTCGCACATTTGCTTGTGGCGGCCGCGGTCGTTTTGATACCCTTGGGGGCACATGGACAACTTGCCGATGAGAAATGCAAGTTCCTGGGCAATATCATTGCTTCATCTGTGCCATCCGATTTTGGTTTCTATTGGAATCAAGTCACACCGGAAAATGCCGGCAAGTGGGGCTCGGTTGAGCCGACGCGCGATCAAATGAATTGGACCCAATTGGACCTCGCGTATAATTACGCGAAGAATAACGGGTTGCGGTTCAAACAGCACACCCTCGTTTGGGGACAACAACAGCCGGGCTGGATCGATGAGTTGTCAGACGAGGAGAAAAAGGCTGAAGTCGAAGAATGGATCCGGGAATTTTGCGAAAGATATCCGGACACCGACTACATTGACGTCGTAAATGAACCATTGCATGCGCTGCCCAGTTACATGAACGCTTTGGGT
>CAZIAG010000197.1:0-7314 GCA_964537375.1 uncultured Roseivirgaceae bacterium | reverse complement strand
TGAAAGAGAACCCTTCGGTCGTTATTGAACTCAGCGGTCACACGGACAACATTGGATCACCCGAAGCAAATCTTGAACTATCTGAGAAGCGTGTGGTAGCCGTGAAGGAGTACCTCGTGCGGAAAGGGATTGACGCCAACCGAATCACGGGAAAAGGTTACGGAGGGTCAAGACCGATCGCTCCGAGCGATACCGAAGAGAACCGGAAATTAAATCGAAGGGTGGAATTCAAGGTCGTGAAGAAGTAGGAAGTTTTACGTTAATATCGAACCAAGGGCACACAGCGTCATGCAAAAAATTGAAAACTATATCAACGGTGAACTGGTCGCCCCCCTTTCGGGCAACTATCTCGAGAACATAAATCCGGCCGAAGGTAAAGTGTACAGCGAGACTGCCGACTCGGACCATGCCGATATAGGAAAGGCGGTCGAGGCGGCAAAGGGTGCCTTTGAAGGATGGCGTACCATGTCTGCCGACCAACGAAGTCGCCTTTTGCTCAAGGTGGCCGACCTGATCGAACGCGATGCCGAGAAACTCGCCCTCGCCGAAAGCATCGACAATGGAAAGCCACTCAAGCTTGCAAGGGCAGTTGACATTCCCAGGGCGTCGGCGAACATGCGTTTCTATGCTACTGCTGGTGTGCACTTTGCCAGTGAGGCACATATCACCGGTGATGAAGCGATCAATTATACCGCGAGAGAACCGATCGGTGTGGCTGGATGTATTTCACCGTGGAATCTTCCGTTGTACCTTTTTACATGGAAGATAGCACCTGCATTGGCTGCCGGATGCGCTGTGGTGGCAAAGCCCTCTGAACTCACGCCGATGACGGCGTTCCTTTTTTCTCAACTCTGCATGGAGGCGGGTTTGCCGAAAGGGGTTCTCAACATCGTTCACGGCCTGGGCCCCAAAGCAGGCCAAGCTATTGTGGAACATCCCGATGTGGCGGCAATCTCATTCACGGGCGGCACCGCAACGGGTAAACGAATCGCGTCCACCGCGGCGCCGATGTTTAAAAAGTTGTCGCTTGAGCTGGGAGGGAAGAATCCCAACATCGTTTTCGCGGATTGCGACTTTGACAAGGCGCTTTCGGTTTCTGTACAATCGTCGTTTTCAAACCAGGGAGAGATATGTCTTTGTGGTTCGCGCATTTTTGTCGAACGGCCGATCTATGAAAAATTTCTGGAGGCATTTCTTAAGAAGACAAGTGAACTGGTCGTCGGTGATCCTCTCGATGAACAAACCCGTATCGGCGCACTCGTCTCGGAGGGACACATGAAGAAGGTGCTTTCCTATATTGAGCTCGCAAAGGAAGAAGGTGGTGATATTGTCGCGGGCGGCAAGCAAATCGATGTCGGTGGACGATGTGTCAATGGCTATTTTGTTGAACCCACGGTCATCACTTCCCTCCCACACGACTGCCGGACCAATCAGGAAGAGATCTTCGGGCCGGTTGTCACGATCATGCCGTTTGACAGTGAAGAGGAAGTATTGACGTATGCCAACAGTACTTCTTATGGTTTGTCTGCCACGCTGTGGACGGAACACCTGCAGCGCGCTCACCGGGTGTCCGCGAAATTGAAGAGCGGTATCATTTGGGTGAACTGCTGGCTTTTCCGCGATCTCCGTACTCCATTTGGTGGGATGAAGGCCTCCGGCGTCGGGAGGGAAGGTGGATTTGATGCGTTGAGATTCTTTACCGAAACGAAGAACGTTTGTATCAAGATGTGAGGTTCGTCACCTGTGGACGATCGGCAGGCCGCGGTCTACAGCTCGTCGGATTACACTTAAAGGTCTGACAAACTCAACATCGCCTGACGGCCATGATCCGACGACTACCCGCCCAATCGAAAGAAATACGAAACTTGTATCCGCTTACGACCGTTTGACCCAAAAATCGATGTCATCCTCCTGAATTGCCATTATCTTACTTAACACTTGAAAAACCGTATTCTATGAAAACCCAAATGCGAACCTATTACCTGCTGGTGGTATTTGCTGTCGTCGTTGTCGGTTGCAGCGTGCTGCAGACGGAAGACAAACCGAAGAAGCAGTATACGATTGAGCAGTTTATGGACATTGTCCAGATCGCCGGTGGCGCTTTCTCTCCCGATGAGTCGAAGATCCTGATCAACACCAAAGAGACGGGCATCTTCAACGCGTACGAGATCGATATTGCCACGGGCGAAAAGAAGCAGCTTACAAAGTCTACAGACAACGCGATCTTTGCTCAGTCATATTTTCCTGCCGACGAGCGGATCGTGTACACCAGCGACAAAGGGGGAAACGAGATCACCCATATTTATGTGCGCGACATCAACGGGGCGGTGACCGACCTGATCAAGGACACTACCGCCAAGGCCTCTTTTGCCGGATGGAGCTACGACCGCAAGAAGATGTATTATATGAGCAATTCCCGCGATAAACGCTTCTTTGACCTCTACACGGTAGAGGTGACGGACAATCCGTCCGAGGGAAATGTGTACTTCTCCACGCTGACCTACAAGAACGACGAGGGCCTCAATCCGGCGGCGATTTCCAACGACGACCGCTATATCGCGTTGAGCAAGTCGATCACTACCAATAACAGCGACATGTACCTGCTCGATACGCAGACGAAACAACTTAAGCACCTTTCCCCGCATGAGGGCGACGCTACTTTCGAGCCAGCCTATTTCAGTATGGACGGCAAGGAGTTGTTCTATCTTACTGACCTCGGCAGTGAATTTACTTACCTCGCTTCCTACGACATCGCGACCGGCGAGACGACGAAAGTCGTGGAAGCGCCCTGGGACATTATGTACGCCTATCTTTCGCGCAACGGCAAGTATCGCGTGGTCGCTATCAACAACGATGCGAGGACCGAGATCCGGGTGTACGATATGTCGGATAACGGAAAGCTTGTTAAAGTGGACGGCTTGCCCGAAGGCGATATCACCAACGTAAACATCTCCGATAGCGAAAAGCTCATGTCGTTCTTCGTGTCGAGTTCTAAAACACCAGCCAATCTTTTCGTTTACAACTTTGAAACGAAGGAGGTCAAACAACTCACCAATACCATGTCGAAGGAGATCGATCCTAACGACCTGGTAGCCGGGGAAGTTATCCGCTATAAATCTTTCGACGGATTGGAGATCCCGGCGCTCCTCTACAAACCAAAAGGTTTAAAGGAGGGCGAAAAAGTACCCGCGCTATTGTGGATTCACGGTGGACCTGGTGGCCAGACGCGATTGAACTATTCACCCGTGATACAACACCTCGTAAATCACAACTACGCAATATTGGCAGTGAACAACCGCGGCAGCTCCGGCTATGGAAAAACGTTCTTCGCGGCGGATGATCGTAAACATGGTGATGCGGACCTGAAGGACTGCATTGAGTCGAAAAAGTTCCTGGCGACGCTGCCGTACATAGATACAACCAAGATCGGTATCATGGGAGGAAGCTATGGAGGTTATATGGTGATGGCGGCGCTGACATTCGCGCCTGAGGAGTTTGATGTCGGTGTTAATATTTTTGGAGTGACGAACTGGCTTCGGACGTTGAAGAGCATTCCGCCGTGGTGGGCGTCCTTCCGCGATGCGCTATACGCTGAACTTGGCGATCCCGTAAAGGATTCGGTGGCGCTTTACAACAAGTCACCGTTGTTCCATGCCAGGAATATCACCAAACCGTTTATCGTGTTGCAGGGAAGCAATGATCCGCGGGTGTTGCAGGTAGAGTCGGATGAGATCGTTGCCGCTGCTCGTGAAAACGGTGTTCCCGTCGAGTATGTCGTCTTCCCGGACGAAGGTCATGGTTTCCTCAAAAAGGAAAATAACATCAAGACTTCGCAGGAGATCCTCAAGTTCCTTGACATTCATTTGAAAGGGTTGCCGGAAGAACAGGCAGGGGAGGCGAAGGCAACCGCGCTGAAAGAGTAACGCCGACAGCGGCACGCAAAATTGATAAGGCCCTTCTCCTGACTGGAGGAGGGCTTTTTATTGTTATGCCAATGCGTCCACGGCCGTTACCTCTTCAGGCATCATGCGTTTGAAAAGGTTTTCAATTCCGGCTTTCAACGTGATCATCGACGAAGGGCAACCGCTGCAGGAACCTTGCAGCGTTACCTTGACGATACCATCCTTGAATGAGTGGTAAGCAATAGCGCCGCCATCTTGTTCGACGGCAGGACGTATGTATTCATCCAGGATAGTCTTGATCTTCTTAACGGTCTCCGTTTCCTCTTCCTGCGATGCCGGTTCGGGCTCGTTGATTTCAATGATGTAACGCCCTGATTCCAGGAATTCTTTAATGTGTTTTTTGAGCGTATCCTGTACCTCCAGCCACTCCACATCGTCTTTTTTAGTAACCGTGACGAAGTTGCTCATGTAGAACACGCGATCCACGAAAGGATAGCTGAACAGCTCCTTTGCCAACGGCGCGTTTTCGGCGCTGGCGGCATCGGGACAATCGTAACTCAACCCCTCGGGAATCAGCATTTCACTCACAACAAACTTCAGCGAGTTCGGGTTAGGATTCGATTCCAGGTAAATGTGAACGTTCTTGGGTGCAGGAGACAGCATACAATCGTCGGTTTTGTTTCAAAATTAATCAACAAATCCGAATGGCTAAAAAGTTCTTTAATCCACCCCGGTTGCTCTAAAAAGGCTAACCTCACGTCCCCGCTGTGGTCGTGGGATCATTGGCGACATCGATGTCGAGTTTGTCTTCGCTGTTGGCTACCACACTGGCCACGGTAGCATCTCCGGTGACGTTTACAACGGTGCGCAACATGTCGAGGGGTCGATCTACGGCCAGGATGAGGGCCAGGCCTGCAGGATCAAGGCCGACTGACTGCAAGACGATGATCAACATGATAATCCCTGCGCCCGGTACGGCTGCTGTCCCAACGGACGCCAGCACGGCGGTCAGGAGGATGGTCAGCTGCTGCTCCAGCGACAATGCAATTCCAAAGGCCTGTGCAATAAACACAGCGGAAACACCCTGGTGAATACTGGTTCCATCCATGTTGATGGTTGCGCCTAACGGCAAGACAAAACTCGATACCTCTTCGGAGACGCCGAGATTTTTCTCCACACATTTCATAGTCACCGGCAGCGTTGCTGCAGAGGAACTGGTCGAAAAGGCGAGGATTTGTGCTGGTAATATTCCTTTTAGGAAGGTGAAGAAGTTGACCCGGGTGAATATCCTCAGCAAGGTAGGGTAGATCGCGAAGGCCATCGCCGCCAGGGCAAGCACAACATTGAAGCTGAACATACTTAGGGCTTTCACCAGCTCAAGGTCGATACGCATTCCCGCCAGAAGGGCAAACACGCCTACGGGGGCGTATTTCATAATGATATCGACAATAGAAAGGATTACGGCATTAGCGCCATCGAAAAAACTTTTGACGGTTGCGACCTTTTCTTTTGGGCTCAGGATCATGGCCACGCCAAAGAGGATGGCGAAGAAGATGACCTGGAGCATGTTGATGTTGTCCGAAAGAGAGGAGAAAAGGTTTTCGGGAACGATGTCTACTACGACCTGCAGTGGGCTCTCGTCTTTTTCTTCGTTTACGGATGAAAGATTAAGTTGCGACGCGTATTCCGTGCGAAGTTGATCGCGTCGTTCCTCCGAAAGGAATTTACCGGGCTGCAGGAGGTTTACCGAGATCAGCCCAATAGCGACGGCTACGACGGTAGTCGACAAATAAAGCGCGATGGTTTTCCCTCCCAGGCGCGACAACTTCGCTACATCGGAAAGGTTCGATACACCGTCAATCAGCGAAACAATCACAAGCGGGACGGCGATGAGCTTCAGGGCTCGGATAAAGATGTCGCCAAAGGGCTTTATCCAGTCACTCGTGAATTCGAGCAGACCGAGAGACTCCGCACTCAATCCCCAAGCCAGGCCAAGGACCATACCGATGAGGATTTTGCCGTACAAAGGGATTCTTTTCAATACCATGCGCAGTTAACTTTTCTAAACTATTCTTAGAATCGGCAGACGCGGACTTTTTTCTATATTCGAGCCCCAAAACAAACGATTGCCCCACTAAAATTCAATTAATGAAGCAATTAGCGGTACGCCTCTTCCTTCTTTTTCTGGCCATTGCCTCAATAATCCACATTTTTGATTACTACGACGTTGCCGAAATGCCAAAATGGTTGATGGTCGGGAGCCGATCGGTCGCCTGGTTGTTTCTGATCCTATACGCCGTCTACAGAAGATCGCTCACGACCTGGATATTAACCAGTATGGTGATCGGCGTGGAGATCGGGTTGAACTTTCCGCATTTCTCCCAAAATCTTTCGGTGCTCAGCAAGATTTTTCTGAGTCTCATCAAGACCATCATCGGACCGATTTTGTTTTCAACACTTGTCGTGGGAATTGCAGGACACTCAAGCCTGAAGCAAGTGGGGAGAATGGGCTGGAAATCGATCCTCTATTTTGAATTGGTCACTACACTGGCACTAATTATCGGATTGGTTGCCATCAATCTCACCGAGGCAGGAAAAGGCATCGAGCTGCCGGCAAACTTCGACCAGGAACTCCCGGAGGCGAAACCACAGAACTGGCAGCAGATAGTTCTTCACGTCTTCCCTGAAAATATTGTGAAGTCCGTCTACCACGGAGACGTTCTTCCCATTGTGGTCTTCAGCATCATCTTCGGCATTGGATTGGCGATGTTGCCAGCAGCGAAAAAAGAGCCGATGCTGAAATTTTCTGAAAGCCTTGCCGAGACGATGTTTAAGTTCACCAACATCATCATGCATTTTGCCCCGTTTGGAGTGGGTGCTGCTATTGCGGTGACGGTGGGGCATCTCGGAGTCGACATTCTCACCGCCTTGCTGAAACTCTTGTTTACCCTCTACGGCGCGCTGCTTGTATTCATTTTCGCAGTGCTGTTGCCAATCGGGTTATTCATAAAGGTGCCGATGCGTAAATTCTTCAAAGCGGTATCCGAGCCGGTGTCTATCGCGTTTGCTACTACCAGTTCAGAGTCCGCCCTCCCAAAGGCGATGGAGAACATGGAGAAACTCGGCGTGCCGAGAAAAATCGTTTCGTTCGTTTTACCTACTGGATATACTTTCAACCTGGACGGCACGACGCTTTACCTTTCGCTTGCGTCGGTATTCGTCGCCCAGGCGGCGGACATCCCCATGTCTCTCGGAGAACAGATTTTTATGGGGCTTACACTGATGCTTACCAGCAAAGGCGTCGCCGGAGTACCGAGGGCATCCCTTGTAATCCTCACTGGAACAGCAGCGACCTTTGGTCTTCCCCTATGGCCAATCATGGCCATCCTCGGGATCGACGAACTGATGGACA
>CAZIAG010000196.1:545-7318 GCA_964537375.1 uncultured Roseivirgaceae bacterium | reverse complement strand
GAAGAAGGCAGACGCCGGGTCGAAAATCAACCGAGAACCTGCCTGATTCCTGGTTGTTCTGAAAATGCCATCAAGAGGAGTCATGTGCTGCAAGAAAGGGAAATCCTAAAGGGCATTGTTGACCAGACAAACCATTTTTACGCTATAGGGCATGTTCCAGTCTTTGAGATGAACTCTAACCAAGTGTTCAAGATTGCTAAGGTGGGTATTAACGACGGGTATACGTTTCCTGGTTTTTGCCGCATTCACGACGGCAAAATTTTCGAGGCAATCGAAAAGCACCACCCGATCGACTTTTCGCAGCCGCGCAATCTACTCCTTTTCATGTACCGGACTGTATGCCTTGAACTGCGAAAAAAGGAGATATATCTTGATTTGTGCAGGGACATTCTTCAAGCCTACTACGAGATCGAGCCCCAAAAGATACATGTGGCTGACTTCGAGCCGGCAGAGCAAGGGACCAGGGATCTTTGTTTTTACAAGTCTGAAATCCAGGCGGAACTTTTCTTTTCTGGAAATGCGGATTTTGAGATCGACGTCCTCCGGTTGCCACAGAAAAAGGTCTGCTTTTCCGCCGTACTATCGATCGAAGATCCGTCAAATGAATTTACTCAGGAAGTCGATATTTACGGCTTTCCTAAAGAGGATCCTTTGGCCGTGTCGGTGCTCAATTACTTCCCTTATCGAGGAAACTCAATCTTAATCGCTGCACACCATAGGAAGTATCCTTGTAATTGGACAAGATCATTAGTTACAAGACTCCGCGAAGGCAAGAACATAGACAAGATAATCAGTGATATCTTGACGTATCGCCTGGAATTTTGGGGAATCGCTCCTGAGCTCTACGAATCCATTCCTGAAAAAGGAAAACGAATGTTCGTGGCTGAAGCCCATGACCATATTCATAACCATTCAATCAACATCAAATCAGACTTTAACCTGTTTTCGTGATCCCAAGCTTCCATGAGTAATCAAAGAAAAAAAATAGCAATTTTCACGCGATACTCTAAGAACCTTTCGAACGTCGTAAGACGATATGAATTGCGTATTCCTGACGAGACCTATTTATGCCCTATTTGTTTGGCTCCATTTACTATTAAGGACCTCGCACCGAATCCCGACAACTTTCTGACCCTTGAGCACACCCCGCCAAAACGGCTCGGTGGTACGGCCGACATTTTTACCTGCTTCCATTGCAATCATTCTCATGGCCGGGTGGATAAGCGTTTTGGACAGCACCTAAAAGTTCGCTCCTTCCTTTTTCGTGACCAAGACGTAAATGTTCCGTTAAAGATAAGGTTGGGCGATATGGAACTCGAGGCAACAGCCGAAACAAAGCAGGATGGAACTTTGTGGTTCAAGCTCCCGCCGGGCACCAATATGGAGCAGCTGTCACCTCTCGTCATCGCAAATAGAACATTCGATTTTCAGGTTCAATCTGCGAAAATCTGCCACATAAAAGTTTCTATCTTACGGACTGCCTATCTAAAAGCATTTGCTGCACTCGGCTACGAGTTTATTTTGCAACGAAGGTTTAATATCATACGAAAACAGCTACTGAATCCGGATGAGCTGGTCTTACCTTCATATGGGGTTCTTGGTTCCATATCAATGGACCAGGCGCAAGGGATCTATGTCGTGACACATCCAAAGGATTTTCAGAGTCTCCTGGTCTACTTCAAGACCAAGAGAAATAATGGTCGTCAGGAGAAATTTACGGCGCTGATCCCATTACCAGCATGCGACGTTGAAGCTTTTTACAACCACCTGAAAAGTTTGGAAAATGCAGCGGGGCAGCATTCAATTAGATATACGCCCCTCCCAAAAATTGACATAGCAAGTCCTGAAAATGGTGGACGCATCCTTGCATTACTCCAGGAGCTCACAGCTAATGTATGAAGGTTGTCTATCTTGCGACTTATCTCGCCAAGCGCCGCTTCAGTAAGAATCTTCCAATCCCTTGCTTTTGATTGCCGATATTTGACAACCGATGCTGCCAGCTTGGTGCCCAATCTTTACAAATCAAACAGAAACGGTTAGCTGTCAGTAGTTTACGTCATTGGTTCAGATACTGTATCGGGAAGTGAAGGGGGTGGTTGCCGGGTGGCCGGATGGCTGGTTTGTGAGCACCAGTGTCGAAAAGTTCCATCCTTGCGGTGACGCTTCTTAGGGTTGATGAAAGTGATGCGGCTCGGGAGATCCACGCTCGTCACGTCAGTATTTCCGCCAGGTGTTTTCGCGAGGCACCTAAAGCAAACAGAGAACGAATCACTAAGTCAATTGAAACGGACGGATCGCCGGACTCCATTTTCGCCACGCGGGACTGACTCGACTTTATCTTCCGGGCAAACTCCGTTTGAGTCAAACGTTTAAATTTCCGATACTCCTGCAGCTTCTTTCCCAAGGCAATTTTGAGTTCAATATATTTAACCTCCTCGGGAGATAAAGCCAGGAACTCCTGAACGCTACCGACTTTGAATCCTTTCTTTTCAGGTACTCCCGAAGGGTTCCGTGTCGTTCATCTCGCTCCCGGTCTTCGTCTGCCCCTATCCGATTTGTACCAGGTCAGACATCATTCGGTACTTGCTCACGGTATGGCTGTGCAGGCAATTCGTGCTCACGGTAAAACGGGAACAAAGGTAGGTCCTGCCGAGAATATCGAGACCGCAGTACCCCTCATCGAAACACCCGGGAACATCAAGGCTGCGGAGACTGCAACGCGCGAGTTGAATGCCCCTTTCCTCACGGTGATGCTGGAAGGCAAGTACACAAATAACTATCTAAACGAAGCGGGCAAGGATGCTCCGAAATTTACTGACAACGATTTGAAAATTATCGGTAGCCCGCTCGACTTTGTGGGTATCAACGTGTACGTGCCGACTTATGTTGAGGCCGCAGAAGATTCATCCGGCTGGAAAAAGATTCCCTTTGCGAAGGGCCACGCGAAGACGGCAATTGCCAATTTTCCAATCTGTCCCGAGGTACTATACTGGGCCCCGCGACATGTGCAGAAGCTTTGGAAGGCAAATGAAATCTACATCACCGAGAATGGCTGCGCCAGCGAAGACGTGATCGCAGAAAATGGCAAGATCTACGACACGGATCGCGTCATGTTTATGAAGGCTTTCCTCACGCAATTACAACGCGCAACCAGCCAGGATGTACCGGTAAAAGGTTATTTCTACTGGAGTGCGATGGACAACCTCGAGTGGACCGCCGGATTTGGAAATCGTTATGGAATAGTACACGTTGATTTCAAGACACAAAAACGAACACCGAAGGCCAGTGCAGAATTTTTCCGTACGGTGGCTAAAAACAATGGGGTGGGGTGACACTAACTATACCCAAAACATTTCGACCAACGATCTCAATGTCTGTCAACTAACAATAAGAAATTATGTCGAAAAAAGCAGCTTACCCGGCGCCAATTTGCAAAGCTTGCCGGAATAACAGGCGCGGCAATCCCCATGACTTCACTATTGGGTTGCAACACAAACGAGGCAAAAACTCAAACCAGTTCGCTGGATAATGCGGCAAACACGCAAACAGGTGCCGGTCATTCTTTTCCCCATGGGTTTTATTGGGGAGTCGCCACCTCAGCTTACCAGATTGAGGGCGCGTGGAATGAGGATGGTAAGGGCCCATCGATCTGGGACACCTATACTCACACGCCAGGGAAGATCAAGAACGGCGACACCGGCGATGTCGCCAACGATCACTATCACCGCTACAAGGAAGATGTCGCACTGATGAAGAGCATCGGCACCAACGCTTACCGCTTCTCCATCTCCTGGCCGCGGATTTTTCCTGACGGTACCGGCAAGCCAAACCAGAAAGGCCTCGATTTTTACAGCCGCCTGGTGGATGAGCTGAATGCCGCCGGCATAGAGCCGTTCGCAACGCTTTACCACTGGGATCTTCCTCAAGCTCTCCAAGACAAGTACGCCGGTTGGGAGTCGCCCGAAACTGCGAAAGCCTTCGGCGATTACAGCGGCCTAATGGCGAAGATTCTCGGCGACCGCGTCAAGCACTTCTTCACGATCAACGAGTTCAAGCAAGTGACGGAGACAGCATACCGTGGCGTCGAGCTTCACGTGCAGGGCAAGACCGTCCGTCTCATGAGTGCTCCAGGTATTTTGCTCGATGACGGGCCGCTCAACCAGGTGCGGCACAACGCACTCCTGGGGCACGGCCTGGCCGTGCAAGCAATTCGCGAGATGGGACGCTCCGGCACGAAAGTCGGGCCCGCCGAGAACATGCCGCAAGCCGTCCCCGTCATCGACTCGCCGGAGCATGTCAAGGCTGCGGCGACGGCGACCCGCGAATTAAACCCATACTTTCTCGGTCCCATGCTCGAAGGCCGCTACGACGACGCGTACCTGACGAAGGCCGGCAAGAACGCCCCGAAGTTCACCGATTCCGAGATGAAGATCATCTCCTCTCCCGTCGACTTCGTCGGCATCAACATCTATATCCCTACGATCGCGGTCAAGGCGTCGGACAATTCATCCGGTTACGAGGAAATGCCGATCAGTGTTTCCCATCCAAAGATGTTTTCGGATTGGCACCGGTTGGCTCCCGAGTCACAGTATTGGTCGCCTCGGTTGTTGCACGAGCTCTGGAAGCCAAAGGAAATCCATGTGACGGAGAACGGCTGCGCCGCCGCGGATGAGCTCGCGAAGGATGGCAACGTCTACGACTACGACCGCGTCATGTATCTGCGAAATGGCATGATGTGGCAGCAGCGCGCCACCGCCGAAGGTATCCCGCTCAAAGGCAACTTCTATTGGAGTACGATGGACAACTTTGAGTGGATCAATGGATACGGCGATCGCTTCGGCTTGGTCTACGTTGACTTCAAAACTCAGCAGCGCACGCTCAAGCTGAGTGCTCAGTGGTATCGCGAAGCAGCGCGCCGCAATGCAGTTGTCTGATCACCCGCTTCGGAAACATTCATGAACAACCCGGCGACACGACGTCAATAAAGTTAGGAACGCCGCAATTCGTTGTCTTCGCCCGCAAGCGATCGGCGTATTTCGCGAACAGGGATACCAGGACGTTTCAGAGACGCGTAAGAATCAAGCCGCTCTAAACGGATTTAAGTCCGAATCCTTCGATGCGCTCGCCGGCGCCAATCCGACTTTTTCATTAATTGCTGGTTTTACAAAACGATAAGGATGACAAAGAAGAGACTTGTTAACGCCCTCAGCAAACGTTGACCTTAGGATTACCGCACCCTAAACGTAAGCAACTTCACGTCCTGGTCTTTCAAAAGTAAGAGGGTGTCGCCCGACACCTGGTAGCGTGTCACCTCCATCATCGCCTGGAGGTACTGGTTCTCGATGTCCATGTTTTCCATGCAGGCCATTTTCGTGGCGGCGAGCGGTGAAAAGGAAATGCCGTCGCTGCCGGTGAGCTTGTACGTTCCGTGGAAACCATTGCAGGAGGCGTTGCCCATGGCGGTGCTGTCTGACAAAAGGATCAGGTGTGCTTCTTTGCTTCGGTTGTCGCCAACGGATACCTCTCTGTCGTTCACGCGCACCAACCGCCAGTACCGGTTGGTGATGTCGTTTGTGTTCCTGGTCAGGGGTCCGGTAGCCGATGTGTTGAGCGGGATGAGTCTGTTTTCTCCGACCTTGTACACCACGGGTGTGGTATTGTTTATGCCCTTCAGGGTGATTTCGTTGCCGGCCTCGTTCCAGGTAAATGTTCCCTCCTTTGTCTGCCCCGGTTCAGACTTGCCGAGATACGACAGCGACATCGTAAAGGACTGGTCAGCATTTAGCTGTATCGCGACAAGTATTCCGCGACAGTCGGCACAGGGAAGCAGCCCACGATACGTTCCCTCCCAGTCGAGCGCGTTCCTGCTGGTGTCGCCCACCGGCGTTGACGTTCGTTGACAAGCAAGCGCGATAACCATCAGGGTCAGGAAAAGGATGTGTCGTTTCATAACCATCAATTTAGGGAAATCACTACAAACTGTAGACCCGGAACGTTGACAAAGGAAAGATTCCAAGGACCCAATTCCAAGGACCCAATTCCAAGGACCAAATTCCCAGGACCAAATCCCAAGGCTCAAATTCCAGGGCACAAGGGACCAGGACCAAATTTCACGGCCCAAGGGCAGTCAGGTATTCCGGATTGACCTGAATACATTCGGAGGGTACTAACAAACACCTCTTCTCAATGAAAAATGAGAGAGCTCGGCGACGTAGAGAAACGCCTCTACCTGACTGTTGACGCCAAGGGAACTCAAAGATATCCTTGCTTCAATATTCAATAAACTGTGAACGCGGCCAACGACAGCAGTAAAGCATCCCGCTTGAGCATTTGAACCTTGGGCATTGCCTCTTTGGACCTTGGGCCTCCTATGTTACCCCTGGGCCTTGAGCATCACCAACATTTCTTCCAAATTCTTCAACGACGCCTTGAACCCTTCGGTAAAGCCCATCTCGATCATCTTCATCATACGTTCCAGCGACTCATTATAAATGGTGATCGTGACCGTAGTTTTTCCGTCCTTCTCGCTGAACACATAATCCCAATCCGAGCCCGGCAGCTGAGGATTCTCATCCTTGTCCGCAAAGGCGTTGAACATTTTGAAATTGGTTTTGGGCGTGATGGATGTGTATCGCTGGATAGCGTACATCTCCTGCCCGTCTGGGCCCACCATCGCATAGAATCTTCTGCCCCCGACGTTGAAGTCCATGTGTTTCGTCACCGAGCGATACGGTTTGGGCGCGACCCATTGATCAAGAATCTCCGCTTTGGTG
>CAZIAG010000196.1:0-535 GCA_964537375.1 uncultured Roseivirgaceae bacterium | reverse complement strand
CAGGGCAAGTTCCGCGTCGAATTCGCGGATAATTGTTACCGTTTTAGTTTTCTTGTCAACGGTAAATTCGAAGGCCAGATCATTTGTCATTTTCTATGTTTTTTAAGGGTGGATAATAGTTTGTCTAGCTGGTTGAACTGTGTCGCGACAATGCTTCTCAGTTTCTCGACCCATTTATCGATCTCATCTACTTTTTTTGCGTTGATGTGATAATAGATCTCCCTCCCCTTCTTTTCCTGTTTGACGAGTTCACACTCCGTGAGAAACTGAATGTGTTTCGAGACCGCCTGGCGCGTAGCGTTGAATTTCTCCGCGAGCGCGTTGGGTGTCATGGCCTGCGCGGCGATCAATAGCAATATTGCCCTCCTCGTCGGGTCGGCTATGGCCTGAAAAACGTCTCTCCTCGCTTTCATGTCTTATTTGCAACTAACTGGTTGCTAATTTACCCGCAACTAATCGGTTGCGCAAATGTTTGGCGGATATTTTTTTCTGGAATCCAGATGACCCCATTGGCTTGCCTTGGAATCGTACTCCA
>CAZIAG010000195.1:6310-7371 GCA_964537375.1 uncultured Roseivirgaceae bacterium | reverse complement strand
TGCCGTTTCTTACGCGACCGATGTACCTTCGAATTAAGGAAAGATATTTCATTACCCCTTTCAGACGATCTCGATTCAAGTCATCCGTTGCTTTCTCCATCGCTGCGATAGCTTCCACTTTTGCGCGCACATTAGCGCGATAGCACTTGTAATATTGAAGGATTCGCTCATCCAGGGGATCATGGAGACACCGCACACAAGTTGAATATTCGTCCAGGAAAGACTTTGCCAATCGAAATTTCCCAAATGATTCAATATCCATCGTCAGAAAGCCGATCTCATCAAGCACATCGCGGTGACGGTAGTCGTCATTGAATTCAATACAATCGAACAATATCGGCTGCCTGTAGAGAAACACGTTGCTACAATGAAGGTCTCCATGCAAGTCTCGCGTGAAACCGGCCTGTATTCGCGCGCTGAATCTCGATCGATTTTGCCTTAGAAATGCATCGCTCCAACGGACCGCTTCCGAAATGATATCGGCGTATTTGCGCCCGAGGCTACGCGTCACAAAGCGCCGGATCGATTGAATATCATTAAATAACGTTCGTTCGACCCGTAAATCAAACGGCTTTCGAACAACCTTCGCGTGTTGGTGAAATTCAGCCACAACGTGCGCAAGTCTTTTCATATCAGCAACAGTCACGCGACCTCTTTCCAGCATGCGGTTCATTTGTTTTGACGACTTTAGCCGTGACATCACCACGGCATAGTCGACGGCTTTGCCGGCATGCCCTCCAATCGCAAACTCGTCAGCACGCGTCCGCACCGGAAAAACACCCTGATAGATCGGCGAAAATCTTCGATTGAGACGAAGTTCTTTCTCGCACATTACCTTCCTTTTCCGGAGCGTAGAATAATCCAGAAACGAAAGTTTAACGGGTTTCTTGATCTTGAAAGCGAACTCGGACGAAAGGATTACCCACGACGCATGAGTTTCCTCCAAATTGCCCTTGAGCAACTTCCCCTGATATGTTCCTCGATCAGCCAGCACTCTAATCTGGTCGTTGTCCATCGCAGGAATAAATAAAGCGGAGTGCCTCCTCAATCATGCGCTCCGC
>CAZIAG010000195.1:0-6297 GCA_964537375.1 uncultured Roseivirgaceae bacterium | reverse complement strand
TACCTGTAGACCGCGTAATCTGCGTCGCTATCCGAACGAGGACGTAATAAGCGGTCACGAACAACCGCATCTTCTGCGAAGATCTCGATCACACAGGGCTTCAATTGTGACGCTGGCGTTAGCTCGTAAAACATGGATCGCGTAGCCGCCAGATAAAAAGTGGCATCGACAACAACGTGTCGGCGCTGTTGAAGCGCACTTTCTGCTTTCCTTCGCAACTCCTCATACACCGCCATCTTTTGACCTGGGGTATAGTTTCGCTGCGCACCGATTTGTCGGCGTATGACATCGCTGCTCAGGTGCTCAGCACGCATGCGCTCGGCCAGGCGTTTTGCAAAATACGTCTTGCCACTACCGGGTAGGCCAGCAACCAGCACAAGCATCGTCTCGAAGTTTGATCTAATCCATGTGCGGATCGAGACCTCTTTCTTCGCGCAGATCTTCGGGAAATGCCGTGTCCGCCTCGTGTTTTACCAAACCGCCAGAAGAATTGAATCGAAGTTCATGGATGTAGTCATCCTTGGTAACCTCGATGTTGTAGTACGTCTCCCCTTCGGACTTCACCACCGATTTCACTTCAAAGAGAAAGTCCTCGCGGAAGCGCTCCTTGATGTAATCGATGATTTTGTAAGGAATTTTTTCTACCGTAGTTTTCATAGACGTCCGTTTAATGGTAAAACATAAAGCTGACCCTTAAAAGCGCTGATGGAAACTTGGGGTAGACAATTTAATAAATGTTATTCCGAATAGTCGCCCCAACTTCCATGAGACGTAGAAATTCCATTCTACGCATTCGCGAAACCCGGTCAAACCCGGCAACACGTGCGTTACAACAATTTCATTCCCGAACGACTGTCCCCTTGCAAGCGCCCAGTGCTATTTTGAAAAAATAAGGCGCGTTTTGCGCGATGAAGGTCGTATGGATGCATGACTTTAGTCATACTCTATTTCACAATACGACCAAAGCGCTGTACAAGTTCCCACCGTACTGCGAGGGGTGTTCGGCAAGTTTAGTGACGCGCTTCACCGAAAGTTCAGCCGCCACCCTGGTCAGGTCAGCGAACGGCATCGGGAAGGGAACCCATGAATTGGCATTTTGCCGATCATATTCTACGAATATCAGACGGCCGTCTGGTTTCATCATTTCGCGAAGTTTTATGAGAAAAGGCTTCTTCGCCTCGACATAGTGAAGCGAGTTAGCCATAAGGACACCATCCAGGGTGGGAAGATCCAGATTATCGGTTACGAAATCTGAAACGACTTTGTGGATGCGCTTATCGACAGTTTGAAAAGATGGCGGTTCTTTGTCTACCGCGTACACGATGCTGGATGGTGGAAGAAGTGCGAACAAGGTCCTGGTAAAGAGTCCGCCCCCTGCCCCAAGGTCCGCCCATATCTGACCTTCCGGGAATCGACTTATCCCGTCTTTAATGAGTTTCCGTGCAATCTCAGGTTCCATTCGTTCTGGCGATGAATTTGCGACAATTTAAACCTTCTTCCATAACGAATTTCCTGGGAAACGATACAGTTGTTTTTCCCTTATTCCAACCCGTCAATTACATCCCGTGTCAAATGGCAAATGATTCGGAAGTTATGAGTATCAAATCAGCGATGACGTTATTCGTTTTTGCCCTTTTTGCCTGCTCAGATGACTCAAGCAACTTCAGTCTGAATGGCACATGGGTCGACAGTGAAAGCCTGGGAATCCAGTTTATAAGTTTCGATTCGCGCAGTGAAGGCCGCGTCGGTTCGCTCGGCCCCTACGGGGAACAATCAAGTGAATTCACCTATCGCCTGCTGGACGGAAAAGTCGCCATTGATTTCAAGGGGGATGCACGAGGTGAAACCATTCACGACCTATTTATCGACGACTACAACACGATTCGGATCAGCGACTTCACCGTCGTTCCCGAAAACCCTTTAAAGACATACCTGCGTCGGCCGATCGTAACACAACGTGCCAATGACACCATTGTTCTGCGCGCGAACGAAATTTACTATGACACACGGAAAACAACTTCCGACTGGAAGGGTCCATCGTACAGGACTATCGTTGCCCGACAGGTCTGTATTGCGTTTGGCAAGGTGCTGTTGAAGTCCGGCTAAACCTCGTATTGCATGGCAACGATCAACACATCTTTGATCTTGCTATCGGCCTTAACAAGCAAGATACCGTCATTCAGGGAACAACATATCGTCTGGCACAAGTGACTCCCCATCCGCAGCGCGATAAGGAAATCCGACCCCAGGATTATCGCATTAAGGTCGTTGTCGACTAATAAAGGAGACGGGCCAGAGGAATTCCAATCAATGGGGCCTTTTTTCCACAGCGACATCAATGCCAGCGACCGCACTACGAGGTCGTGTATCGTTGCACCTCAATGAAATTGGAGAATTTTCACATTTCGTTTCAGCGACGCTACGTTGGTCTGTTGTGCAATAGGCTGATGGTCGACTCTGTTTTTTCAAAGAAGGACGGCAATACCTTTTCCATAAAATACTTGTGCTCTGGAAATGAATTCAAGTCGTTATGCGAACCCGTCTCAAACAGCACCATCTGTTTTTTCCCCGTGAACGTTTCAAACAATTCGCGTGTGTGACTCTCGGGAATTATGGTATCCATTTTCCCATGCAGGAATATGATCGGCGACTGAACCCGATTAATCTTATCAGCATTATCGAACCGAAATCGCACGTAGAGGCTGGGGAAGAACAGGGGTAATTTTTCGTTCGCAAGCTTAGGCAAGGATGAATAAGGTGCCTCAAGGACAAGACCTTTGCATCGCTTTCGAGAAGCTAAATCTACGGCAACTCCGGACCCTATTGAACGTCCGTAGATAATCACCTTGTCCCCTGGAATGCCTTTTTGATTGACGAGGAAATCCCACGCCGCCTCTGCATCCCGGTATAGACCTTCCTCCGTTATCTCGCCAGTGCTTTTGCCATACCCGCGATAGTCGACAATCAAAATTGGAAATTTATAGCTTGTGAAATCCTCCGCCACAAATTGCCATCCTGACAAGTCTCCGGCATTGCCGTGGAAATACAGGATTACGGCGTCTCGCGAACCGTCATAAAATAACCCGTTAATACGCTCTCCGTCTGAGGTCTCAATAAATACCTCCTCGCCGGTTTGAAACCGAAAATCGCGATTGAGCTTTCCTGGAAAAAAGATAAGTCTCGTTTGAAAAAGAAAAAGAAGTAACGACACCAGCAAATAGATGGCGATGATCGTTAATGCAATTCCCTTTAACACAGTCATGCTCGCCACAAGATATGAATTTCGTCAGGTGGCACCATTTTTTGACCTCCTGAAAATACGACATGGAGCCCAAGATCACGATAACAAAACCGAACGGTGAAAGGGTTTACCCGCCCAACAAGTTGCAATGGGTGGAGTTTGTGACGCGGTGGCTCGATAGCAAATTTGTGATTCCAGGCACCCGGATCCGTTTCGGCCTCGACCCATTGTTGAGCCTTTTTCCCGTTCTTGGGGACATGCTGACCTACCTCGTATCGATCTCGCTCATTTATACCATGCATCGCCATGGGGCAAGTCGCGAAGTAGTGATAAGGATGATCATCAACTCCAGTCTCGATGCCGTGATCGGGGCAATACCGGGAGTAGGAACGATCTTCGATGTATTTTACCGCTCAAACGAAAGAAACCTCCGCTTGCTCAAGGAACATTACACCGAAGGGAAATACCAGGGCCGAGGTACGGGACTCATCGTTACCATAATCATCATGGCGGTAGTCACCGTTCTCCTCGTGTTGTATGCGGTGTGGAAACTGGCAGAAGCGCTTTTTGCGCAATGAACGCTTCCTAACCTTTGCCGAGTAAGTACTTTTCGAGCAGACGTTTTCCTGTCTTGATCTCTTCCCTCCCCGACGACTCTATGCCATACCATCCCTTGTACCCTGAATCTTTTACGAGCTTGATCATCTTAGCCGACAATTCTTCGGTAGGCTGATTTCGATACGACATACCCTTTGCATATGGCAGTGTTTTTCTCAGGTACTCGAAGTTGTCAAAATCCGCTGAAGGTTGACGCCAGTCCGGGTAAGTTCCAAAAAGCGGGTGATTCACCTCCTTCATCAGTGCAACCATCCAGTCCGGATCGTTGGAAACACCTCCGTGGTTTTCGATAACGACATGGATGTTGGCCTGGTTGGCGTATTCCAATAGCATGTTGTATGACTCCGCGGCCCATTTCAACGCCTCCTTTTTATCGACATCTTCAGGGCCGCGGCAATTCGTACGAATCGCGTGACAGCCGAGATAGTGAGCCGCGTCAATCCACTTCCGGTGATTGATGTCAAACTGTCGCCGGCCTTCCGGCGTCGGCATACAACCGTCGCCCTCCGCGTCGCACATGATCAGTACATTGGTGACACCGTGGTCCGCCGCATTCTTTTTCAATTGACGCAAATAATTCTCCGTGGTCACTTCAAACAACGTGTTGACATATTCGATACCGTTTAAACCGAAATCCTCGCGGGCCACTTTGGCAAAGTCGAGGGTTTTCCATTTGCCGGCGCGGATCTCATCGACCAACGCCCATTGTGCCAGGGAAATATCATCCTTGATCATAGGTATCTCGGGTTTATTGTTCTTTGCTGTAAGGGAAAACGGGGCCATCAACGACGTAGCACTCAAGGCCGCAGTCGTTTGAATAAAGTTTCTTCGATTCATGTGTGTCATAGCTCAAGCTAATTGTATTTGCGTTCGGAGCCGCAATTTTATCGATACTGGACTACAAATATTCCTGGGTTACCCAATCTCCCATCCCTTGCGGTATTCACGGGTAAGGAACTTGTTAGCCTCCGGTACATTCGTGATCGTCATGGTGGACGCATCGTACAAGACTTTCTTTCTCGCGCGGAGCGCGACGGCGGCCAGGTTGATCGTCTCCGAGACCGGCCCCGCCAACAGAAAACTTCCAGGCGATGACTTTCGGTCCAGGAAGGCGTTTACCCATACATCGTCTCTTCGTTCGGTTTCGTTTCTCTCCTCTTCCTGCGGTGGCACATCGTTCATCCGCGACGACGGGATCAACACCGGACTCTCGTTTCTGAATCCTCCGAGTATTTTTCCTTTGTCGCCCACGAACATCATACCTTCCGACGGGAGATCCTTTCCGTCTGCTTCGAGCTCCTCCGGGGTGTGCGGTTTCATGCCGCCGTCATACCAAAAGAGATCAAAGGCCGGTAACGTTTCCTGGCGTGGAAACTTGAATCGAATGATTGACGAATAGGGAAATGCCACATCGTTGACAACAGGACGGCTCACCTGGTCAACCACGGTGCGTGTCGTCGTCGCGTAAGCTTCGGCACTCAGGGGAGGAGTGTTGATTCCCAACGTCATAAACATCGGCCAGAGACTGTAGTGTCCCATGTCGGCGATACTCCCGCCACCGAAGTCGTACCATCCGCGAAATACGCAATGTGTATAGTTCGGATGGTAAGGGCGGTCGGGAACCGGGCCCAGCCACAATTGCCAGTCGAATCCCTCTGGAACAGTCGGTGTGTCGGTGGGATTCGACGTCCACTGCGGCCACACAGGACGAAATGACCAGTTGTGAATCTCCTTCAAGGTACCAATCGCACCCTCCGCGATCCACTTCTTCACCTGGTCGTTGCCGGGTCGCCGGCTCCACGCCAGCAGGTGTGTCCCCACGCCAGTGTCTTTTGCGGTCTGCAATGTCTGTCGCACTTCGGCGATCCGGTTCGCGATGGGCTTGTGCATCACAACATGTTTCCCTTTTTTCATCGCGGCAATCGAAATGCAGGCGTGTAGGTGATCGGGTGTCATCACCCTGACAGTGTCGAAATCATTTTGCTTTTCCAGCATCTCGCGGAAGTCGGCATAGGAACTGCATCCTTTCCATTTCCCGGACGGCTTGTTCTTCGCGTAGTATTTTTCGACAAAGTCGACGGCAACATCGCGTCCACCGGGTATGCCTTTGAACTTCTCACCCCAACTCTCATCACCAAGGGCTTGCCGTATCCCGTTCCGAAGACCGTCCGCCGACCAGTCGATGTAGTTGGTGCTCATTTTGTTCGGATCGCAAACCGACACGATCTGCACCTTCGGATGCGCGATCAAGTCCGTCATTTCGCGGAGACCCTGCGTGCCGCATCCAATGTATCCGATTGTGAGCTTATCGCTCGGTGCTATGAAGCCAGGTCCACCGATCACGTGGCGAGGCACAACTGTGAACGCCAGCCCAGCCGTTGCAGCGGACCCGATAAACGTTCTTCGGTTAATTTTCTTTTTTGAGGCCATAATGTGTT